>NZ_JBFCVS010000019.1:0-72042 GCF_040704725.1 Leisingera sp. JC11 | reverse complement strand
GTTCTGGCACATCCCCGGAACCCCCCCCAGGAGGTGAAACCGGCCCCTGCCCCGCCGAAAACCCGCGCCCTGCCCGGCAGCAACGGGGCCGAGGTCGCAGGCATCAAGACAACCGCCAAGGGCATCACCCTGACGATCTCCGGCAAACACGCGCCCGGCTTTGATGCCTGGTTCGACGAAAACGCAGAAGAGATCATGGCAGAGCTTCACGGCCGCTGGCAGCAAGACCAGCCCGAGCAGCCGGAAGACTGAGCAAGAGCAGAGAAAACAGGACAGGAGGCACGTAAACAGGCAAAAGAAAAGCCCCCCAGGACATTACATCCCAGAAGGCCGTTCTCAGATTTAGCACCTTTGGAATAGCCTCTCAGACTCGTCAGTGTCAACTCTGTGCGCCGCACAGGGGCGGGTATTTTTTGTCTTTCGTGAAAAAATCATGGAACAGGCGTCCCAAATCGCATTTGGGCGGCAGGATCCGTGCGGCCGGCTGGCGGGTACTCACGACAAGTGGGACCTTCTGGCTGCGCTGACGCACGCCGCCGCGGAATTTGAACTGAGCCACCGCACCCTGGGCGTCTTGAAGGCGCTGCTGACGTTCTTCCCGAACCGCGCCCTGCCTGCGGAACCGGGAAGCGCCATCGTGTTCCCCTCGAACCGCAAGCTGATGGAGCGCCTCAACGGAATGCCCGAAAGCACCCTGCGCCGCCATCTGGCTGCGTTGACCCGCATCGGGATTGTCAGCCGGAAGAACAGCCCCAACCGCAAACGCTACGCACGCCGGGTTGGCGAGGACACCGCGATGGCCTTCGGCTTCGACCTCTCCCCCCTCTCCCGCCACGCCGCTCAGGTCTTTGACGCCGCGCTGGATGCCAAGGCCCGCACCGAGCGTCTGGCTGTGCTGCGCGACACCGTGGCCGTCCTCCGGCAGCAGCTGCTGGATGTGGCGGATGACACGGCTGAGGCATTGCTGGACTCCGCCCGCAAACTGCTGCGCCGCAAACCCTGCGAACCCGAACTGGCCGGAATGGCCGAGGCCCTGCGCGCAGAAATTGCCCGCTGTGCGCCCCAGGAAGAAACCCAGGAGTCCAGGCTGGCTGCACGCGAATTGAGCGGCCACGACAGCCGGAATGAGCGGCACATACAGGATTCAGTAAAAAAAGATTCTGACTCTGAAGGGCCGCAGGCCTGCGCACACTCACCTCGACCGCAGTGCTCAGACGCAAATGACAGCGCCACTGAGAAAGCCAGTGATCTCTCCACCGTCCTGCGCGCCTGCCCCGAGGTGCAGAGCTATTACCCGGGCGCGTTGCGCAGCTGGCAGGATGCCGACCGGATTGCCGAAACCCTATCACCGATGATGGGCATCGAGATGCCGGTTCTGAGCGACGCGCGCGCTGCCATGGGCCGCAAGGAAGCGGCAACCGCAGTGATGTGCATGCTGGAGAAACTGGGAACCATCCGCAGTCCCGGCGCCTATCTGCGGCGGCTGGCGCAGAAAGCACGGGCAGGCCAATTCTCCACGGCGCCGATGCTGAATGCGCTGCTGCAATCGCCTCGCCCGGCGGAAGTTGTCAGCTGACAACTTTTGCTAAGCGGGGTTTCCCGGAGGAGTTACAAAACGCCGGTAAACCCGCTTCCGCACCTTCGATGCAGCGGCTTGCCCACTGCCGGTCCTATGGCATCACAGCGCATCGCCCGGAATTGTCAGCTGGCAATTCGTCAGAGGGCCCGGTTTCCTGGCGGGGTTGCAGTGGTTCAAAATGCTCACTCTGCGGCAAACAGATTTCGGTCCGGCCGAGCAGAAATTGTCAGCTGACAATTTTTACCTCTGCTGCGATCTCCCGGCAATTTGAAGCATTGCCTTCTGCACGATCTGGTAGTCACAGTGACGGGAAACTATCCAGCCTAAGGACCCCGCCGCTCATGCTTTCCATCCTGCGTAACCGGACGTACCGGCATCTGTTTTTGGCCCAGATCGTGGCGCTGTCCGGCACCGGTCTCGCCACCGTGGCGCTTGGCCTTCTGGCCTTTGACCTGGCCGGGGAGCGCGCCGGTGTGGTGCTGGGCACTGCGCTGACGATCAAGATGGTGGCCTATGTCACCGTGGCTCCGATCGCTGCCGCCTGGGCGGAGCAGGTAGACCGGCGCAGGATGCTGATCACCCTGGACATGGTGCGGATGGCGGTGGCTGTTTGCCTGCCGTTCGTGACGGAGGTTTGGCAGGTCTACATTCTGATCTTCGTGCTGCAGTCCGCATCCGCGGGTTTCACGCCTGCCTTCCAAGCTTCGATCCCCGATGTGCTGACGGAGGAGAAGGACTACACCCAGGCGCTGTCGCTGTCGCGGCTGGCCTACGAGCTTGAAAGCCTTGTCAGCCCGATGCTTGCAGCGGCGCTGCTGGTGCTGGTCAGCTCCTCGACGCTGTTCTGGGGGACTGCGGCGGGGTTTGCCGCCTCTGCGCTGCTGCTGCTCTCCATCGCTTTGCCGTCGCCGGAGCCCAAGGCGCCCCGGCCGGTCTGGGACCGCACCACCCGCGGCATCCGCAACTATCTGCGGACACCGCGGCTGCGCGGGCTGCTGGCGCTGAACTGGGTGGTGTCGGCGATGGCGGCGATGGTGCTGGTCAACACGGTGGTGCTGGTGCGCGCAGGCATGGGGCAGGGGGAAAGCGCGGTGGCCCTGGCCCTGGCTTGCTTTGGTGGCGGCTCGATGCTGTCGGCGATGCTGCTGCCGCGGCTGCTGGAGCGCTTGCCGGACCGCAGCGTGATGCTGGCGGGCGGCGCCCTTGGGAGTGCTGCACTGGGTCTGCTGGCGCTGACTTCCCTGGCTTGGCCACTGGGGTTTGCACGGCTGGCAATCGCCTGGTTCGTGATCGGCCTCGGCTACTCCGCGGTGCTGACACCTTCAGGGCGGCTACTGGCGCGCTCCGCCCATGCGGCGGACCGGCCTGCGATCTTTGCCGCGCAGTTCACCCTGTCGCACGCCTGCTGGCTGGTCTTCTATCCGCTGTCGGCCTGGCTGATGGCGGCCTGGGGGGCGGGTGCGGCGATGCTGGTCCTGGCGCTGCTGGCCGCCGCGGGTCTGATCGCGGCGGGGTATCTGTGGCCCCGCGACAGCGCATCCCCGGTTGCGCACAGCCACCCTGACCTGCCACCGGACCACCCGCATCTGCAGGGCGGCCACCCGCACGCGCATCCGATCATCATTGATGATCTGCACCCGCGGATACCCCAGAAAGGACGCATCTGAGGGCGTCCGGGGCAGGGAACGGCTTAATCATTTTATGACTAGACATAATCCTCTAAATGAGTAGCTTATTGCCAAACCGGCAATTGAGCGACTCGGGGGGATTCCGTGACAGGAAACTACGTTCTGACAGGCGCCCGGCTGGCCACGATGGCCAGTTCGGACACGCCTTACGGGCTGATTGAGGACGGCGCGGTGGCGGTGTCGGACGGGCAGATCGTCTGGGCCGGGCCGCGGCAGGAATTGTCAGCTGACAACTTCCCATGGAAGCACATGGATCTGGACGGGCGGCTGGTGACGCCGGGCCTGATCGACTGCCACACCCACATCGTATTCGGCGGCAACCGGGCGATGGAGTTCGAGATGCGCCTGAACGGGGCGTCTTATGAGGAGGTCGCAAGGGCAGGGGGCGGCATCGTCTCCACTGTGTCCGCCACCCGAGAGGCCTCTCTGGAGCAGCTGGTGCAGGATGCGCTGCCGCGTCTGGATGCGCTGATCGCCGAAGGCGCTACGGTGGTGGAGGTGAAATCCGGCTACGGGCTGGACCTGAAGACCGAACTCAACATGCTGCGCGCTGCCCGTCGCCTGGGGGAACTGCGCCCGGTGACGGTGAAAACCACCTTCCTCGGCGCTCATGCGACGCCCGGCGAATACAAGGGCCGCGACGACGACTACATCGACGAGGTCTGCATTCCCACCCTGCGCGCCGCCCATGCCGAGGGGCTGGTGGATGCGGTCGACGGCTTCTGCGAAAACATCGCCTTTGCGCCTGCCCAGATCGAACGGGTGTTCAAGGTGGCGCAGGAGCTTGGCCTGCCGGTGAAACTGCACGCAGAGCAGCTGAGCCATCAGGGCGGCACCGCGCTGGCGGCGCAATATCGCGCATTGTCAGTCGACCACGTGGAATACGCGACTGAGGAAGACGCCAGGGCGATGGCCGCTGCGGGTTCTGTTGCGGTGATCCTGCCGGGTGCGTTCTACACCATCCGAGAAACCCAAGCGCCACCGATTGAGCACTTCCGCGCGCACGGCGTGCCGATGGCGCTGGCGACGGACTGCAACCCCGGCTCCTCACCGCTGACCTCCTTGCTGCTGACCATGAACATGGGCTGCACCCTGTTCCGGATGACGCCGGAGGAGGCGCTGGCAGGCGTCACACGGCACGCAGCCCGTGCGCTGGGGCTGAGTGACCGCGGCCAGATTGCCGCCGGTATGCGCGCCGATCTGGCGGTCTGGGACGTGGAAACGCCCGCAGAGCTCGCCTACCGCATCGGCTTCAACCCGCTTTACACCCGTATCTATGAGGGAAAACGATGATCGAGATGATCCCCGGCACCGTGACGCTGTCCACGCTGGAAGATATCTACCGCAACCTGACCCCGGCCAAGCTGGATGCCTCGGCGCGTGAGCCGGTTGAGGCCGCCGCTCAGATGGTGGCGGATGCTGCTGCGGGTGAGGAAGCCGTTTATGGCATCAACACCGGTTTCGGCAAGCTGGCCTCGACCAAGATCGCACCCTCCGACACCGCCACCCTGCAGCGCAACCTGATCCTCAGCCATTGCTGCGGGGTAGGGGAGGCGCTGCCGGAGGACAAGACCCGGCTGATGATGACGCTGAAACTCTTGTCGATGGGCCGAGGCGCGTCGGGCGTGCGCTGGCTGGTGATCGAACAGATCGAACAGATGCTGGCGCGCGGCGTGGTGCCGGTGATCCCGTCGCAGGGGTCCGTCGGTGCCTCCGGCGACCTGGCGCCGCTGGCGCATATGGCGGCGGCGATGATCGGGGCAGGGGAAGCCACGTTCGAAGGCACCCGCATGTCCAGCCTTGATGCCCTGAAAAAGGCCGGGTTAGAGCCTATAGTGCTGGGTCCCAAGGAAGGCCTGGGGCTGATCAACGGCACCCAGTTCTCGACCGCCTGCGCTTTGGCAGGCCTGTTTGACGCCTGGCGCATGGCCGAGGCCTCGATGGCGATTGCCTCGCTGTCCACCGACGCGATCATGGGTTCGACTGCGCCGCTGATCGCCGATATCCACACCCTGCGCGGCCATGCCGGCCAGATCGACGTGGCGCAGCAGATGCGGGACATCATGGACGGCTCCGAGATCCGCGAGAGCCACCGCGAGGGCGACACCCGCGTGCAGGATCCCTATTGCATCCGCTGCCAGCCGCAGGTGGTGGGCGCGGCGCTGGACGTGCTGCGGATGGCCGCCAAAACGCTTGAGATCGAGGCCAACGCCGTCACCGACAACCCGCTGGTTCTGGTGAACGAGGGGCGCATCGTCTCTGGCGGCAACTTCCACGCCGAATACGTGGGCTTTGCCGCCGACCAGATCGCGCTGGCGGTGGCCGAAATCGGCGCCATCGCGCAGCGCCGGGTGGCGCTGATGGTGGATCCGACCCTGAGCCACGACCTGCCGCCGTTCCTGACGCCTGACCCCGGTCTGAACTCCGGCTTCATGATCGCCGAAGTGACCACCGCTGCGCTGATGAGCGAGAACAAGCATTTGGCCAACCCCTGCGTGACCGACTCAACCCCCACGTCGGCCAACCAGGAGGACCACGTGTCGATGGCCGCGCACGGCGCGCTTCGGCTGGCGAAGATGAACGCCAACCTGTCGGTGATCCTGGGCGTTGAAATGCTCTGCGCCGCGCAAGGGGTGGAGGCGCGCGCACCGTTGCAAACCTCATCGCGCCTGCAGGACGTGCTGGGCATGCTGCGCGCCGATATCCCCGCGCTGGCAGAGGACCGCTATCTGGCGCCGGACATCGAGGCCGCCAGCGCCATGGTTCGCGCAGGCCGGGTTGCGGATGCCGCAGGCGTGAAGGTGGCGGCATGATCGAAGTGACCCAAGGCACATCCCCGCTGGTGCTGGGGCTGCCCCACACCGGCACCGATGTGCCGCCGGAAATCTGGGAGTGTCTGAACGAAACGGGCAGGGCGCTGGCGGACACAGACTGGCATATCCACGACCTGTATTCCGGGCTGGCAGATGACATCACAACCGTCCGCACGCCGATCCACCGCTATGTGATCGACGTGAACCGTGATCCGGCTGGTATCAGTCTCTATCCAGGGCAAAACACCACTACTCTGGTGCCGCTCACGGATTTCGACGGGCTGCCGATCTGGCAGGAGGGCAAGGAGCCGGATGAGGCGGAGATCACCCGCCGCCGTGACGCCTATCACGCGCCCTATCACGCGGCGCTGATGGCGGAGCTGGAGCGGGTGAAGGCCATTCACGGCTTTGCCATCCTCTATGACTGCCACTCGATCCGCGGCGACATTCCGTACTTGTTCGAAGGCCGCCTGCCGGATTTCAACGTGGGCACCAACATGGGCGAGACCAGTGACGCGTCGATCGAGGCGCTGACCGTGGCCCATTGCGAGGCGGCGGAGGGCTATACCTCCACCCTCAACGGGCGCTTCAAGGGCGGCTGGACCACCCGCCATTACGGGCGCCCTGCGGACGGGCTGCACGCGATCCAGATGGAACTGGCGCAGGCGACCTACTGCCAGGAAAGCCCGCCCTGGACCTATTTGCCGGAGCGCGCGGATCCCTTGCGCGCCCATCTCACCAAAATACTGACTGATCTCAAAAACTGGAGGCCCTCGGCATGAGCGATCCCCGCAAGAACACCCGCGACATCTTCCCGCCCACCGGCCCGGAAATCACCGCCAAGTCCTGGCTGACCGAGGCGCCGATGCGGATGATGATGAACAACCTGCATCCCGACGTCGCGGAAAACCCGCATGAGCTGGTGGTTTACGGCGGCATCGGCCGCGCCGCGCGCACCTGGAAGGATTTCGACCTGATCGTCGAGACCCTGAAGAACCTGGAAGAAGACCAGACGCTGATGGTGCAGTCCGGCAAGCCGGTCGGCGTGTTCCAGACCCACAAGGACGCGCCGCGGGTGCTGATTGCCAACTCCAACCTGGTGCCGCATTGGGCCAACTGGGACCACTTCAACGAGCTCGATAAGAAGGGCCTGATGATGTACGGCCAGATGACGGCCGGCTCCTGGATCTACATCGGCACGCAAGGCATCGTGCAGGGCACCTATGAGACCTTTGCCGAAGCGGGCCGCCAGCATTACGGCGGCGACCTCAAGGGCAAGTGGATCCTGACCGGCGGCTTGGGCGGCATGGGCGGCGCGCAGCCGCTGGCGGCGGTGTTTGCCGGTGCCTGCTGCCTGGCGGTGGAGTGCAATCCGGACTCGATCGACTTCCGCCTGCGCACCAAATACCTGGACGAGAAGGCTGAAACCCTCGACGAAGCGCTGGAGATGATCGAGCGCTGGACCGCAGCGGGCGAGGCGAAATCCGTGGGCCTTCTGGGCAACGCGGCTGAGATCTTCCCGGAGCTGGTGAAACGCGCCGAAGCAGGCGGTATCCGCCCCGATATCGTGACCGACCAGACCTCCGCCCACGACCCGGTCAACGGCTACCTGCCGCTGGGCTGGACCATGGGCGAATGGAAAGAGCGCCGCGAAACGGACAAGAAAGCGGTGGAAAAGGCCGCCCGCGCCTCGATGAAGGTGCAGGTGAAAGCGATGTGTGACTTCCATGCGATGGGTGTGCCCACGGTGGATTACGGCAACAACATCCGCCAGATGGCGCTGGAGGAGGGGCTGGAAAACGCCTTTGACTTCCCGGGCTTCGTGCCCGCCTATATCCGTCCGCTGTTCTGCAAGGGCATTGGCCCGTTCCGCTGGTGCGCGCTGTCGGGCGATCCGGAGGATATTCGGAAAACCGACGCCAAGATGAAGGAGCTGTTCCCCGAGAACGAAGGCCTGCACCGCTGGCTGGACATGGCGCAGGAACGCATCGCCTTCCAGGGCCTGCCCGCGCGGATCTGCTGGATCGGCCTCGGCGACCGCCACAAGGCCGGCCTCGCCTTCAACGAGATGGTGCGCAATGGCGAATTGTCGGCGCCCGTCGTCATCGGCCGCGACCACCTGGACAGCGGCTCCGTGGCTTCCCCCAACCGTGAGACCGAGGCGATGATGGACGGTTCCGATGCCGTGTCTGACTGGCCGCTCTTGAACGCGCTGCTGAACACCGCCTCCGGCGCCACCTGGGTGTCGCTGCACCATGGCGGCGGCGTTGGCATGGGCTTCTCGCAGCATTCCGGCGTGGTGATCTGCTGCGACGGCACCGAGGACGCCGACCGCCGTATCGGACGGGTGCTGTGGAACGACCCGGCCACCGGCGTCATGCGCCACGCGGATGCAGGTTATGACATCGCCAAGGATTGCGCGCGCGAGCACGGGCTGAACCTGCCCGGCATCCTGGGCTGATAAATCAGCCCGCCAAACAACCCTTGATAGCCGGTTTCCTGTGAGGAGACCGGCTATTTTTCTTGCAACAGGCGCTCTGCGGTGTGTTTGGCGTCGCTCAGGTGCTGTTCGATGGCGGACTGCGCAGCCTTTGCATTCCCTGACACAATTGCCTCGCAGATGTCCTGCATATGGGCGGGGCCGGGTTTCTGCCGCTCCGGGGTCGACAGCGTCACCGCCCGCAGCCGGCTGATGCGGCCGTTCAGACGCTGGGCGATTTCCCAGGCGACGTTGTGGCCGGCGCCGTCGAAGATGATCCGGTAGAACTCCGTTGTGGCGCGCAGCATCGGAGTGGGGACGCCGGCCGCCACGGCCTCTTGCAGGCTCTGCAGCGCCGCCTTCAGCTGCTCTGCCAGCTGCGGCGTGATGTTGCGGGCGCATTCGGTGGCGGCAGCGGTCTCCAGCATCTGGCGGATGTCGTAGATCTGCCGCGCGTCGGCCCAAGTGAGCTGCGCCACAATCGGCCCCTTGCCGGGCAGGATCTCCACCAGCCCCTCCGCCTCCAAGTACCGGATGGTTTCGCGCACCACGGTGCGGCTGACGCCGAGCTGATCGCACAGGGGGCGCTCCACCAGCCGCTCGCCGGGGGCAAACTGGCCGGAGATGATCGCCTCGCGCATCCGCTCCTGCACGATGTCGCGCAGGGTCTGCGGCTGGTGGTCGATTTTGCTCATGATGGGGCTGGTCATGTTTCTTCCGATAGCAACCGGGGCGGGGCGGAACAAGTCTGCATTGACATACTGTATGATGGTATACCATATTACGGCAGCTGGAATCAGACAGGAAAGACCCGCCCATGCCCGCCGAAATCCGCAAGACGCTGCTGCATGTCGAAGAGACCCTGATCGAGGGCGGCAAGGCAGCGAAAACCCCTTTGAAAATGATTGCCGCGGTGGCGGTGATCAAAAACCCCTGGGCAGGGCAGGGCTTTGTCGAGGACCTGCGCCCGGCGATCCATGACTGCGCGCCGGGGCTGGGCGAGAAGCTGACCGCGATGATCCTGGAGGCCGCAGGCGGCGGCGACCGGGTGGAGGGCTACGGCAAATCCGCCATCGTCGGCGTCAACGGCGAGGTGGAGCATGCCTCTGCCCTCATCCACACGCTGCGGTTCGGCAATCACTTCCGCGAGGCTGTGGGGGCGAAATCCTATCTGGCCTTTACCAACACCCGCGGGCCGGCAAACGCCTCGCTGCAGATCCCGCTGATGGACAAGAACGACGGCGGGCGGCGCAGCCATTACCTGACTATCCAGCTGTCGGTCGCGGATGCGCCGGGCCCGGATGAGATCGTGATCGCGCTTGGCGCCTCCATCGGCGGGCGCCCGCATCACCGGATCGGCGACCGCTATCAGGACCTGAAGGAACTGGGTCATGACGTCGACAACCCTGCAGCTGTCTGAGCCTTACGGCGCCGTCACCTGCCAGCGGGCAGGGCGCGGCGATCCGGTGGTGCTGATCCACGGGGTCGGCATGCAATCGGCGGCCTGGGGGCCGCAGATCGAGGCGCTTAGCCTGACCCATCAGGTGATTGTGCTGGACATGCCCGGCCACGGCGGCAGCGCGCCGCTGACGGAGGGGGCGGAGCTGCCGGACTATGTGGCCTGGCTCCATGCCGTGCTGCAGGCGCTGTATCTGGGGCCGGTCAGCCTGGCGGGCCATTCCATGGGGGCGCTGATTGCCGGCGGCTATGCCGTCAGCCATCCGGAAAACGTAGCCCGCGTTGCATTGCTGAACGGGGTGTTCCGCCGTTCCGCTGACGCACGGGCTGCGGTCGAGGACCGCGCTGCGGAAATCCGCGCGGGCAGCTTTGATCTGGAAACACCACTGGCGCGGTGGTTCGGGGAGAGCGCAACTGACCAGGCGGCACGGGCGCAGGTCGCCGGATGGCTGTCTGCTGTGAACCTGCAGGGCTACGCCGCCGCCTATACCGCCTTTGCCCGCGGCGACAGCACCTATGCAGACGGCTTTGCGGGCATCCGCTGCCCGCTGCTGGCGCTGACCGGCGACGGCGATCCGAATTCGACACCCGCGATGGCGCAGGCCATGGCGGATGCCGTGCCGCAGGGCAGGGCGGTTGTCATCGAAGGCCACCGGCATATGGTCAACCTGACTGCGCCTGCAGCGGTCAACGCCGCCTTGCAGGGCTGGCTGGATACGGAAGGAGCAACGTCATGAGCGAGATCGACCCGCGCGCCTTGCGCAACGCATTCGGCACCTTCATGACCGGCGTCACCGTGGTGACAACGCACGATCCGGACGGGAACCCCATCGGGTTCACCGCCAATTCCTTTACCTCCGTGTCGCTGGACCCGCCGCTGGTGCTGGTGTGCATTGCCAACTCCTCCAGCAATTACGCCGCGTTCGAGCAGGCGGGCGGCTTTGCTGTCAACGTGCTGGCGGAGGACCAGAAGGACGTCTCCAACACTTTCGCCCGCCCCGTTGAGGACCGCTTTGCCGCCGTCAGCTGGCAAAAGGGGCCGCAGGGCAGCCCGGTGTTCGCAGGCGTCTCCGCCTGGTTCGACTGTTCCATGCACAACCGGGTGGAGGCGGGCGACCATCTGGTCCTGATCGGCCGGGTGGAAGCAATTGAAACCTCGCCCGCGCCGGGGCTGGGATACGCCCGCGGCGCCTATGTGACGGCAGCCGCCGAGGCCGAGGCCCTCAGCCAGGGCGCCAAACTGATCGTCTCGGCCCTCATCGAGCACGAGGGCAAGGTGCTGCTCATGGGCAACGATCAGGGCAAGCTGACGCTGCCGGAAATTCGGGTCGGCAAGGAGGGCGCCTCTGCCGCCCTGGCCAAGCTGATCGCGGACACTGGCGTCGAGGCCGAGCCGGGGTTCATCTATTCCGTCTACGAAGACAAAGCGCGCGAACATCAGCACATCTCGTTTCTGTGCCAATCGGCCGGCGGCACACCGGCCAAGGGGGTTTTCACACCGCTGACCCAATCCACGCTGATGGACATTGCCGATGCGGCGATGTGCACCATGCTGGAGCGGTTCGCGAGTGAATCCCGGATGGGCAATTTCGGGGTGTATTATGGCAATCAGACCACCGGGCAGGTCCGCCCCGTGGCGACAGGGAGCAAGGGCGCATGAAATTTTCCCTCTTTGCGCATATGGAGCGGATTTCCGCGGCAGACGACCAGAAGCGGCTTTATGACGAGTTCATCCAGCTGTGCAAAATCGCCGATGACGGCGGTATGCACGCCGTCTGGACCGGCGAACACCACGGGATGAATTTCACCATCTCGCCGAACCCGTTCCTGAACCTCATTGACGTGGCGCGGCATACGAAAAACGTGCGGCTGGGTACGGGGACGGTGATTGCGCCGTTCTGGCACCCGATCCGGCTGGCGGGCGAGGCGGCGATGACCGATATCATCACCGAGGGCCGCCTGGACCTGGGCATCGCGCGTGGTGCCTATTCGTTTGAATATGAGCGGATGATGCCCGGCATGGATGCCTGGGAGGCGGGCCAGCGGATGCGGGAGCTGATTCCGGCGGTGCAGGGCCTGTGGCAGGGCGACTACGCGCAGGAGGGGGAGTTCCATACCTTCCCGAAAACCACCTCCTCGCCCAAGCCGCTGCAGCAGGACGGCCCGCCGATCTGGGTGGCCGCGCGCGACCCGAACAGCCACGAATTCGCGGTGGCCAATGGCTGCAACGTGCAGGTGACGCCGCTGTGGAAAGGCGACGAGGAAATCGCCGACCTGATGGGCAAGTTCAACGACGCCTGCGCCAAGCACAGCGATGTGCCGCGGCCCAAGATCATGCTGCTGCAGCACACCTATGTCGCGGACAGCGCCGAGGATGTGAAACGCGGGGCGGAGGAGCTCAATCGCTTCTACTGCTACTTCGGGGCCTGGTTCATGAACAAGCGGGACGTCAGCCAGGGCCTGATCGACCCTCTGAGTGACGAGGAGATTGCCGAGCATCCCTTCTACAGCCCTGAAGCGATGGAGCGCGATCTGGTGATTGGCGAACCTGCGGCGGTGATCGAGCGGCTGAAAAAGTATGAGGCGCTGGGGTATGATGAATACTCGTTCTGGATCGACAGCAGCATGAGTTTCGAGCGCAAGAAAGCCTCGCTTGAGCGGTTCATCACCGAAGTCATGCCCGCGTTTCAGTAAGGGAGCCTGAGAATGCAGTCTTTCCAGCAGTACATTGGCGGTGCGTTTGAGGACGCAGGGGAAAGTTTCGAGAGTCTCGATCCGGCCACCGGAAAACCCTGGGCGCAGATGCCGGCCGCTTCGGCGGCGGATGTGGACCGGGCGGTGCGGGCTGCGGAGGCTGCGTTCTTTTCCCCCGAATGGGCGGGGATGACGGCGACCCAGCGCGGCAAGCTGCTGATGCGGCTGGCCGATCTGGTGGCGGAACACGCGCCGCGTCTGGCAGAGCTGGAGACTCGTGATACCGGCAAGATCATCCGCGAGACCTCGGCCCAGATTGCCTATGTCGCGGAATACTACCGCTACTACGCAGGCCTCGCCGACAAGATCGAAGGCGCGCATCTGCCGATCGACAAGCCGGACATGGAGGTCTGGCTGCGGCGCGAGCCGGTGGGTGTGGTCGCCGCCATCGTGCCGTGGAATTCGCAGCTGTTCCTGTCCGCTGTCAAAATCGGCCCGGCGCTGGCGGCGGGCTGCACGGTGGTCTTGAAGGCATCCGAGGAAGGCCCGGCGCCGATGCTGGAATTTGCCCGGATCTTTGACCAGGCAGGCTTCCCGCCCGGCGTCTTGAACGTGATCACCGGCGGGCCGCAGGCGGGGGCTGGGCTGACCAGCCACGCATCGGTGGCCCATGTGGCCTTCACCGGCGGGCCGGAAACCGCGCGGCATATCGTGCGGAACTCGGCGGAAAACCTCGCCTCCACCTCGCTGGAGCTGGGCGGCAAGTCGCCCTTCATCGTGTTCGACGACGCGGATCTGGAAAGCGCGGTCAACGCGCAGGTTTCCGGCATCTTCGCCGCCACCGGGCAAAGCTGTGTCGCAGGATCGCGGCTGGTGATCCAGAAGGGGATCAAGGACGCCTTCCTGAAGCGGCTGAAGGAAAAGGCCGAAGCGGTGGTGATCGGCGCGCCGGATGACATGGCGACCGAAGTGGGGCCGCTCTGCACCCTGAAACAGCGCGATCACGCGCTGCAGCTGATCGAGGCGTCTGTTGCGGCCGGTGGGAAACTGATCGCTGGCGGAACCGTGCCGGAAGGGGAGGGGTTCTTCTTCCCGCCCACGGTTCTGGATTGCTCCGATGCGCCGGAGGCGCCCTGCCTGTCGAACGAATTCTTCGGCCCGGTGCTGTCGGTGGTGGAGTTCGAGACCGAAGCCGAGGCCATGGAAATTGCCAACAACACGGCCTTCGGCCTGGCCTCGGGCGTGTTTACGCAGAACCTCACCCGCGCGCACCGGATGATCCGCGGCATCCGGGCCGGTATCGTCTGGGTCAACACCTACCGCGCCGTCAGCCCGATTGCGCCCTTTGGCGGCCACGGCCTTTCCGGGCATGGGCGCGAGGGCGGGCTGCAGGCGGCGCTGGATTACACCAAGGTCAAGGCGGTCTGGCTGCGCACCAGCGATGATCCGATCCCCGATCCCTTTGTGATGCGCTGAATTGGCTCGGGCGGAAACCAGGGGGCTGCCGCCCCCTCGCGCTCCCCCGGGGATATTTCCAGCCAGATGAAGATGCGATCCGTGCCTTGGGGACGCGGAATCTCTGGACGCGGGCGCTGATCCGGTCACACTAGGTGCATACTGCGGCCGCAGTGGCCGCTGCGTAAGGAGATTTGTGATGAGTGACGCGGTTTACAAGACGGTGGATGTGGTGGGCAGCTCGCAGTCCAGCATCGAGGATGCCATCAGCGGGGCGATTGGCCGGGCGTCCAAGACCATAGACCATATCAGCTGGTTTGAAGTCGGCGAGATCCGCGGCCATGTTGAGGACGGCAAGGTCGCCCACTATCAGGTCGGGCTCAAGATCGGGTTCCGGCTGGACTGATCCGGCAGCGCCGCCCGCCAGTGGCGCGGCGGGCCGGATGCGCTATCTGATGGCGCAGACCCGGATCCGGAGCGCGAACAGATGCAGATCAGCCCCCGCAGAGTGATTGTGCTGGGCGGCACGGGATTTCTCGGCCGCCGGGTGGTGCGGCGGCTGCAGCAGCAGGGCTGCAGCGTCAGCGCCGGCACCCGCGCGCCCGGGGCACCGCCGCCGGAGGAATGGGAGTCCGGGGTGCAGCAGGTGCAGGTGGACCTGGCGGAGCAGAGCGTCATGGCCCGCGCCCTCAGCGGGGCCGGATGGGTGGTCAACTGCATCGGGTTTTATGCTGAAACACGGCAGCAGAGTTTTCAGGACGTGCATCTGGCCGGCGCCCGCAGGATTGCCCGGCTGGTGCAGGAAACACCTGGCCAGCGGCTGATCCACATCTCCGGGATCGGTGCCAGCCTGCATTCGCCTTCGGCCTATGTGCGGGCCAGGGCAGAGGGTGAGGTGGCGGTACGCAGTGCCTGCCCCGATGCGGTGATCCTGCGACCCAGCGTCATGTTCTGTCTGGGCGGCACGTTCTTCGGCGACCTGCAGAAGATTGCCGCCCGCCTGCCGTTGATCCCGCTGTTCGGCACCGGCCGCACCCGGCTGCAGCCGGTGTGGGTGGAGGATGTGGCAGAGGCGGTCGCCTGTGTGCTGGAAGGTCCGCGGGCGAAGCGGAAAGTCTATGAACTGGGCGGCCCGGATGTGTTTGCCTACCGCGACATCCTGCGGCGGCTGGCAGCCCGCACCGGCCGCCGCCGCCTGCTGCTGCCGGTGCCCTTTGCCTTGTGGCGGCTGGCGGCGGCACTTCTGGCGCCGCTGCCGAAGCCGCCGGTTACCCATGCGCAAATCGCGCTGATGCGGCGCGACAATACCGTGGGCGCAGGTGTTGCAGGGTTCACCGATCTGGGGATCAAGCCGCATTCCGCCGTGGCGATGGGGCTGGTGTAGATCGAAGGGGTCCTGCCCCCGTCCGCCCTGTCAGCCGCTGGTGTTCCTGACCCAGGACTTCTCCTGCACTCGTGCCTCGCGGATGGTCCGGCCGTAATGCCCGCTGAACGACCGCCCCAGCGAGGAGGCAGAGGAAAATCCGCAGCGCATCGCAATCTGCTCCAGACTCAGATGGGTTTCCTCCGACAGGTAGCGCGCGTGCTGCAGCCGCAGCATTTTGTAGTATTTGCCCGGTGTCATGCCGAGTTCGCGCTGGAACGCCCGCGCCAGGGTGCGCTCCGACAGCGACACCCGTTTGGCCAGCGCTGCCGTGCTCAGCGGGGTTTCGATGGTTTCTGCCATCAGGTTCGCCGCCCTAAGGATCTTGGGTGAGCCCTTCTGCTCCAGCCGCGCGGCGCCGCGGTTCAGCCCCGACTGGCGCGAGGGGTCGTAGACGAACATGGTGGAGGCGCCGAAGGCGGCGGCAGAGCCGTAGAGGTCCTGGATCAGGCTCAGCATCATGTCGAGCGCGGTACTGGCGCCGCCGCATGTCATGAACGGGCCGGAGCGCACAAACCGCGCAGTGGAGACCTCAACCTTGGGGAAGGTCTCGGCAAAGGCGTCCAGTTCCTGCCAGTGGATCGTCGCTGCATGGCCGTCCAGCACCCCCGCGGCGGCCAGCAGCCAGGCGGCGGTATCCAGCGCCAGCACCCGCTCCGCCCGCCGGGTGGCGGCTCTGAGTTTGGTCAGCAGCGCGGGCGTCACCTGTTCGCGCACGTGATAACCCGCAACCAGCACCAGGGTGCGGTTGCCCTGATCCTCGCTGAACGCCCCGTCCGGGGTGATCTGCAGGCCGCTGGAGCTGGTGACCGGTGCGCCATCAAGGGTGCTGACCCGCCAGCCCGCGACGTCCTGGCCGGAGTTCATCCGCACGTCACGCAGCGGTTCCATGGCGCTGGCCAGCACCATGTTGGAAAACCCGTCAAACAGCAGGAATTCGAATATTGGCGGCGGTTTTGACTGCATCTGTATAGTATTTGACTGAAACTGTATAAACGTGACGTCATTTCCTGCGCTAATCACGCTGCAAGTCAAGTCTTTTGACCCGATCCGAACCGACGCGCATCCGACCTCCAAGCCCGCTCTCTAGCCACTGAGACTTCCATGACCACCGCTTCCCTTCTCTGGCAGCCGGATCTTTCGGCGCGCCGCAAACCTCTGATGTCCGGTTTCATTGCGCAGGCCGCGAAGGCTGCCGGAACCGCTCTGGACAGCTTCTCCGATTTGCACGCCTGGTCGGTCGCCCGGCCGGAGGAGTTCTGGCCGCTGGCCTGGGATTTTTGCGGGCTGGCGGGGGATAAGGGTGCGGAGCCGCTGCAGGCGGATGCGGACCCGATGAAGGTGCGTTTCTTCCCGCAAGCGCAGATGAACGTCGTGGACACCTTCCTGAAAAACGCTGACGGGCGCGAAGCCATTGTTTTCATCGGCGAGGACGGCCGCCGCACGGCCTGGACCCGCGCCGAGCTGAAGCGCGAGGTGGAAATGCTTGCGGCCGCGCTGCGGGATGCCGGAATCAAGGCAGGCGATCACGTCGCGGGCTATGTGCCGAACATGCCGCAGACCGTGGCGGCGATGCTGGCCACGGCGTCGCTGGGCGCGGTCTGGTCCTCCTGCGCGCCGGAAAGCGGCCCGGATGTCGTGGTCGACCGCTTTGGCCAGATCGCGCCCAAGCTGATGTTTGCCGCCGACGGTTATTTCTACAACGGCAAGACGTTTGAAACCCGCGCCGCCATTGCCGAGGTCGCCGCCCGCGTGCCGTCGATCCAGCAGATCGTGGTGTGGCCCTATGCAGGCGGAGCAGAGGATCTGCCGGAGGGCATGACCGCCTATCAGGGTTTCAAGCAGGCAGACGCCCCGGCGCTGGACTGCCGTCCGATGGGCTTCCGCGATCCGCTCTATGTGATGTTCTCCTCCGGCACCACGGGCAAACCCAAATGCATCGAGCATTCCGGCGGCGGCACCCTGCTGCGGATGCTGGTGGAGCAGCAGCTGCACTGCGACCTGCGCCCGGGCGACCGGATGTTCTATTACACCACCAGCAACTGGATGATGTGGAACTGGCAGGTTGCGGCGCTGGCCTCCGAGGCGGTGATCGTGCTGTTTGACGGCAACCCGATGTACCCCGGCATCCGCCGCCTGTTTGACCTGGCAGAGGCCGAGAAGGTCACGCATTTTGGTGTTTCCGCCAAATACATAGACGCCTCGCAAAAGCGCCGGAACCGGCCGGTGGAGAGCCACGATCTGGGCGCTATGCGGGTGGTTCTGTCCACCGGCTCGCCTCTGTCGCCCGAAGGCTTTGCCCATGTCTATGCCGATTGGAAGGCGGATGTGCAGCTCGCCTCGATCTGCGGCGGCACCGATATTCTGGGCTGTTTCATCGGCGGCTGCCCGGTGCTGCCGGTGCATCAGGGCGAGATCCAGGCGCCGATGCTGGGCCTGGATGTGGCAACCCTGAACGACCAGGGCGACCCGGTTGAGGGCACGGCTGGCGAACTGGTCTGCCGCAATGCGCATCCGTCGATGCCGACCCGCTTCCTGAACGACCCCGGCAATGCCCGCTACCGCGCCAGCTATTTCGAAACATACCCCAATATCTGGCGGCAGGGCGATTTCACCATCCGCACAGAGCACGGCGGCTACGTGGTGCTGGGCCGCTCGGACGCGACGCTGAACCCCGGCGGCGTGCGGATCGGCACGGCGGAGATCTACCGGCAGCTCGACAAGATCGACGAGGTCGCGGATGCGGTGGTTGTCGGCCAGAGCTTCGACAACGACGTGCGGGTGGTTCTGTTTGTACAGACCGCAGACGGAACCGTGCTTGATGATGCACTAACCGCCCGTGTCAAAACGGAAATCCGCAAGAACGCCTCGCCGCGCCATGTGCCCGCGAAAATCATCTCTGTCGCTGATATCCCGCGCACCAAATCCGGCAAGACTGCCGAGCTGGCGGTGCGCGATGTGGTGAACAATCACCCCGTCCGCAACCTCTCCGGCCTCGCCAACCCGCAGGCGCTGGCGCTGTTTGCGGATCACCCTGAATTGCAAGTTTAACCCCAAAGGAGCGAGACCATGCCCCTGACCATGAACCGTGAAGTCTTCATCACCGCCGCCGTGACCGGCTCGGGCGGCACCCAGGACAAATCCCCCCATGTGCCGCGCTCGCCCAAGCAGATCGCCGAGTCCGCGATCGAGGCTGCCAAGGCCGGTGCGGCCGTTGTTCACTGCCATGTGCGCGACCCGGAAACCGGTGCGCCGTCCCGGAAACTTGAGCTTTACCGGGAGCTTACCGACCGCATCCGCGATTCCGAGGTGGATGTGGTGCTGAACCTGACCGCCGGGATGGGCGGCGACATCGTGTTCGGCTCGACCGAAGCGCCGCTGCCGGTCAATGAAGCCGCAACCGACATGATCGGCGCATCCGAGCGGATGGCCCATATCGCCGAATGCCTGCCGGAAATCTGCACCCTGGACTGCGGCACCATGAACTTTGCCGAGGCCGATTACGTGATGACCAACACCCCCGGCATGCTGCGGGCGATGGGACAGATGATGACCGATCTGGGCGTGAAGCCGGAGATCGAGGCGTTTGATACCGGTCACCTGTGGTTTGCCAAGCAGTTGGTGAAAGAGGGAATTCTGGAGCCGAACGCGCTGGTGCAGCTGTGCATGGGGGTGCCGTGGGGCGCGCCGAACGACCTCAACACCTTCATGGCGATGGTCAACAATTTGCCGTCGGACTGGACCTGGTCGGCGTTCTCCCTGGGGCGGGATCAGATGCCCTATGCGGCGCAGTCGGTGCTGGCGGGCGGCAATGTGCGGGTCGGGCTGGAAGACAACCTGTTCCTGGACAAGGGCGTGCTGGCAACCAACGCGCAGCTGGTGGAGCGCGCCGTGGGTGTGATCGAGGGCATGGGCGCCAGGATCATCGGCCCGGAGGCGGTCCGCGAGAAGCTGGGCCTGACCAAGCGCGCGCCGGTGGCGAAGTAAGCCGAAATCCGGGGGTGCTATGCGTGCACCCCCTGTACACCCCCTGTGCACCGGCGGGCGCGCAGGGAGGGCGATCAGAGGATAGATCATGAAAACAGCAGCAATCATCGGCGGCGGGGTTATCGGCGGCGGCTGGGCCGCGCGGTTCCTTTTGAACGGCTGGAACGTGCGGGTGTTCGACCCGGACCCGGAAGCGGAGCGCAAGATCGGCGAAGTGCTGGCCAACGCCCGCCGCTCGCTGCCGTCGCTTTATGACAAGGCGCTGCCGGCCGAAGGCGCACTGACCTTCCACGCCGACATGGCGGAAGCGGTGGCAGACGCCGCCTGGATCCAGGAAAGCGTGCCGGAGCGGCTGGACCTGAAACACAAGATCCATGCGCAGATCCAGGAACACGCTCCCGCAAATGCGGTGATCGGCTCTTCCACCTCCGGCTTCAAACCGTCGGAGCTGAACGAGAAGGGCGCCCGCGTTGTGGTCGCGCATCCGTTCAACCCGGTTTACCTGCTGCCGCTGGTCGAGCTGGTGGGCGATGCGGACACCTGCGCGCAGGCCTCTGGCCTGCTGCGCGAGGTGGGGATGTATCCGCTGACCGTGCGCAAGGAGATCGACGCGCATATCGCCGACCGGCTGCTGGAAGCGGTCTGGCGCGAGGGGCTGTGGCTGATCAAGGACGGCATCTGCACCACCGAGGAGCTGGACGAGTCGATCCGCATGGGCTTTGGCCTGCGGTGGGCGCAGATGGGCCTGTTCGAGACCTACCGGATTGCCGGCGGCGAAGCGGGCATGAAGCACTTCATGGCGCAGTTCGGACCGGCACTGGAATGGCCCTGGACCAAGCTGATGGATGTGCCGGAGTTCACCGAGGAGCTGGTCGACCTGATCGCGGGCCAGTCCGATGCACAATCAGGCCACATGTCGATCCGGGAGTTGGAACGGCTGCGCGATGACAACCTGGTCGGCATGATGCGGGCGCTGAAGAAATCCGGCAGCGGTGCCGGCGGTGTCATCAACACCCATGAGGAAACGCTGCCCGTGCCGGAAGCCGTCGTTCTGCCGGTTACCGTCAGCCGCCCGGTGCCGCAGAGCTGGACCGACTACAACGGCCACATGAACGAGGCGCATTACACCGAAGCCTCGTCCCAGGCGACCGACCGCTTCATGGAGATGATCGGAGCGGATGCGGACTATATCGCCGCGGGCGGCAGCTATTTCACCGTCGAGAACCACGTGCGCTTCCTCGATGAGCTGCACGAGGGCGATGCGCTGACCGTGACCACCCAGGTTCTGAAGGGCGAGGGCAAGAAGATGCATCTGTTCCACCGCCTGCACGGCCCTGAGGGCAAGCTGGCGGCGACTGTGGAAACCCTGCTCTTGCACATGGACCTGAACGCGCGCGGCACCTCGCTGCCGTCGCCGGAGGTGGCGGACAAGCTGGCGTCCTATGCCGCCGCCCATGCAGGGCTGGCGCTGCCGGAAGGCGCCGGGCGCCACGTCGGCCAGCGCGGATGACTTGGAAACCCGGCGGCTCGCGCGCTGCCGGGTTTCTTTTTGCGGGCCGGGTCTCCTCCCCGATCCGGTCCGCTTTTTTGCAAATGTGCTGCCGCAGCCGCGGCGGCCGGGGGAGGTGCAAGCCGGAGCGCCGGGCAATCGGGAAGACTTAATCCTGCCGGGCGGTCCGCTCAGTGTTCCGCGGGTGGAGGGCTCCGGGAGCTGACGAATCTGAAACAAATGGGAGGACCAAATGTCTGAGAGCAATTCCAACAGCCACCTGGTGGCGAAGTCCGGTTTCTTTACCGGTCTTCACCCGGGGATGGGCATGGCATCAAAGGCGATGATCGCCGCCTTTGTGATTTTCACCGTTCTGAACGTCGAGTTTGCAGGCGGCCTGTACAAATCCATCCGCGGCTGGATCGAAGGCGGCCTCAGCTGGTATTACATCTCGGTTCTGGCCGGGATCATGTTCTTCTGCTTCTTCCTTATGTTCTCGAAGTTCGGCAGCCTGCGGCTGGGGGACGATGATGCGCGCCCCGAGTTCAGCAACTTCAGCTGGTTTGCGATGCTGTTTTCCGCCGGTATCGGCATCGGCATCCTGTTCTTTGGTGTGGCTGAGCCGATCTTCTACTTCGACAATTCGGCGGTCTGGGGCTATCCGAACAACCCGCATGCAGAGCTGGCAGGCCATTCGGAAATGAACATGCAGCGCGCGATCGACGCGATGCGGGTGACCTATTTCCACTGGGGATTCCACGGCTGGGCGCTCTATGTGATCGTCGGGTTGTGCCTGGCCTATTTCGGCTTCCGCAAGAAGCTGCCGCTGACCATGCGCTCGGCGCTGTATCCGCTGATCGGCGAGAAGATCTATGGCCCCTGGGGGCATTGCGTCGACCTGCTGGCGGTGTTCGGCTCGGTGTTCGGCATCGCAACCTCGCTGGGGCTGGGCACCAGCCAGATGGCGACCGGCCTGAATGTGCTGTTCGGCATGGAGCCGACCCTGACGCTGAAGATCGCGCTGATCGTGATCGTGACCATCATCGCCACCGCCTCCACCGTGTCGGGCGTGGGCAAGGGCATCCGGCTGATTTCCGAGTGGAACATCTGGCTGTCGATGTTCCTGCTGGCCGCCTTTGTGGTGATCGGGCCGGTCAAATGGCTGCTGGGGTTCTATGTGACCACGCTGGGCGATTACATCTGGAACTTCATCCCGATGGGATTCTGGACCGCAAGCTCCGACGAGAACATCGCCTGGCAGGGCGGCTGGACCATCTTCTACTGGGGCTGGTGGATTGCCTGGGCGCCGATGGTGGGCATGTTCATCGCCCGTATCTCGCGCGGGCGCACCATCCGGGAGTTCATGATCGGTGTGCTGTTCGTACCGACCGCAATTGCGTTCTTCTGGCTGTGCATGTTCGGCGGCAACGCCATCTGGCAGGAACTGAACATGGCGGGCGGCCCGGCAGCCGAAGGCGGCGCGGGGGTGATCCAGACCGTGCGCAACTGGGACCTGCCCGCAGCGCTGTATGGCACCATCGGCAACCTGGGCGCGACCTCCTGGCTGGGCGATCTGAGCTGGACGGCTTGGCCGCTGTCGGCGCTGGCGACGCTGCTGCTGTTCTCGTGGTTCGTGACCTCGGCGGATTCCGGCACGCTGGTGATCACCACCATGCTGTCGATGGGGGATGACAGCCCGCCGAAGAAGTTCCGCATCATCTGGGGCGCGGGCATCGGCGCAACTGCAATCGTGCTGCTGATGGCGGGCGGCCTGGGCGCCCTGCAGACCGCGTCGATTGCGGCGGCCTTCCCGATTTCCTTTGTGATCATCGCGATGACCGTGGGGCTGTACAAATCGCTGAAGAGCGATCCCTCGGCTGCTCCGATCAGCGAAGGCGCTGCCGCGCCGGACGGCACAAGGATCGCGCAGGACCTGCACGCCTGAGGCACGCCGGATTGCCGGAAAGGAGAGCGCCGGGCCGGAACAGCCCGGCGCTTTTCTGCTTGTCTGAAACGGATCAGTCGCAGGCAGCGGTGACGATCATTTCCACCTTCAGCACATCGCGTGCCAGCTTGGCCTCGCCGCAGGCGCGGGCGGGGGCGTGGCCCTCGGGGACCCAGGCATCCCAGACCGCATTCATCTCGGCAAAATCGGCCATATCCGCCAGCCAGATCTCGCATTTCAGGATCCGGTCCTTGCTGCTGCCCGCTTTCTCCAGAAGCTCCTCGACCTTGGCGAGGATGACGCGGGTCTGCTCTGCCACGGTGGCCGCGTCCGAGGTCTGGCCGCAGAGGTAGGCAACGCCGTTGTGCTTGACGATCCGGCTCATGCGCGGGCCGGTTTCGATACGGGTGATGGTCATGGGGCTTGTCTTTCCTGTGATGAGCTGCCGCTGTCATAGCGGCGGCAGCTGCTGGCGGAAAGGGGCGGGCGGCCAGATCAGGCCAATCAGATCAGGCAGGTCTTGGCGGCCAGCTCATCAATCAGGACACGCTGGTTTTCGCTGTAGTCCACCGGCACGTCGATCAGATGCACGCCGCCTGCGGCAAAGGCCGCCTCAAACGTTGGAACCAGGTCCTCGGTCCGGGTGATCCGGTGGCCGGTGGCGCCGTAGCTGGCGGCGTATTGCACGAAATCCGGGTTGTTGAACTCCAGCCCCCAGTCGGCAAAGCCGACGTGCGCCTGTTTCCAGCGGATCATGCCGTAGGCGCTGTCGTTCAGCACCGTGACCACCAGGTTCAGGCCCAGCCGAACTGCGGTTTCCAGCTCCTGGCTGTTCATCATGAAGCCGCCGTCGCCGCAGATCGCCATCACCCGGCGGTCCGGGTTGAGAAGCGCCGCCATCATCGCCGAGGGCAGGCCCGCGCCCATGGTTGCCAGCGCGTTGTCCAGAAGCACGGTGTTGGGCCGATAGGCCCTGTAGTTGCGGGCGTACCAGATCTTGTAGATGCCATTGTCCAGCGCGATGATACCGTTTTCGCCCATCACCTTGCGGGTGCCGGCGACCAGCCGCTGCGGGATCACCGGGAAGCGCGGGTCGTCGGCGCCTTCGGCGATGTGCGTGTCGGTATCCGCCTTCATGCGCCCGAAGAAGCTGCGGTCGAAGTCGAGCGGGCCGCCAAGGGCCTCGCCCAGCCGGGTGATGGTTTGAGCCAGATCGCCGACCACCTCCATCTGCGGGAAATAAACCTGATCGACCTGCGCCGCCTTGTAGTTCACGTGGATGACCTTGGTGCCGCCGTGCTCCATGAAGAAGGGCGGTTTTTCGACCACGTCGTGGCCCACGTTGAGGATCAGGTCGGCGCGTTCGATGGCGCAGTGCAGGTAATCGCCGTCCGACAGCGCTGCGGTGCCCAGGAACAGACCGGAGCGTTCGTCGATCACCCCTTTGCCCATCTGGGTGTTGAAGAAGGGGATCTGCACCTGCTCTGCGAAATCACAGAGCGCCGCGCGCGCCTTGCGGCGGTTGGCGCCGGCCCCGACCAGCATCAGCGGCATCCTGGCGCTGCGGATCATCGCGGCCGCCTCCCGGAGCACGCTGCCGCTTGCCACCGCGTAGTTGCGCGGGGTGGGGGAGAGCACCGGGGCATCGGTCTCCTCTGCCGCGATGTCCTCCGGCAGCTCAAGCAGCACCGCGCCCGGGCGTTCCTCCTCTGCGGTGCGGAAGGCCTCGCGGATCAGGGCCGGGATGGTGTTGCCGTGCACGATCTGGCGCGACATCTTGCAGACCGGATCAAAGAGGTTGACCACGTCGATGATCTGGAACCGGCCCTGTTTCGATTTCTTGATCGGTTTTTGCCCGGTGATCATGATCAGCGGCATCGCCCCCAGATGGGCATAGGCCGCGGGCGTTGCCAGGTTGGTGGCGCCGGGGCCGAGGGTGGCCATGCAGACGCCCGGTTTGCCGGTGAGGCGGCCATAGGTCGCCGCCATGAAGCCCGCGCCCTGTTCGTGGCGGGTCAGGACCAGCTTGATCTTCGAGGTGCGCAGCGATTCCAGCAGGTCGAGGTTCTCTTCGCCCGGAACGCCAAAGATATATTCGACGCCTTCGGCCTCCAGCGCGGCCACGAGGAGATCGGAGGCTTTGGCGGGGCGGGACGTGTCTGGCATGGGGTCTCCTTTGCTGTCCGGATCGGGGCGGGTCATTGCGCTGCGTACTGCTGGGCCTGTTCCGGGTACAGCTCAGCCATTGAGGCCGACCGGCCGTTATCGAGCACGATCCGCGCGTGGTAGCGCCGCAGCAGCCGCGGTTCCGTGACGCCGCAGCTGCGGGCGATGATGGTGGCCTCCTTGACCATGTTTTTGGCATAGGAGGCGACGCGGTTGGCCTTGCTCATGGGGTCGAGGCCGAATTGCAGCTTGGGGTCATGGGTGGTGATGCCGGTGGGGCAGGTGTTCTTGTTGCACTGCAGGGCCTGGATGCAGCCGAGCGCAAACATGAAGCCGCGGGCGGAGACCACGAAATCGGCGCCGGCGCAGAAGGCCCAGGCGGCCTCTGACGGGTTGATCAGCTTGCCGCTGGCGCAGACCTTGATGCGCTGGCGCAGCCCGTAGCGGGTCAGGACATCCACCGCCAGCGGCAGGCTTTCGCGCAAGGGCATGCCCATGTTGTCAATCAGGCTCATCGGGGCGGCGCCGGTGCCGCCGTCGGCGCTGTCGATGGTGATGAAATCGGGGGCGCTGGCCTCGCCGCGGGCGAGGATCTCCTGGCAGAGCCCGTCGAGGAAGCCATAGGCGCCCAGCACCGCCTTGAAGCCCACCGGCTTGCCCGTCACCTCGCGGACATAGGCGATCATGTCCAGAAGCTCGCCTACGGTGGCGGCCTCCGGGTGGCGGTTGGGGCTGATCGCGTCTTCGCCGGGCGTCAGGCCGCGGATGGCGGCGATTTCCTCGGTCACCTTGGCACCGGGCAGGATGCCGCCCTTGCCGGGCTTGGCGCCCTGGCTGAGCTTCAGTTCGAACATGCGGACAGTTTCATGCGCGGCGACGGCGCGGAGCTTCTCTTCGTCAAAGCCGCCCTCGGGCTTGCGCACGCCGAACTTGCCGGTGCCGATCTGGAACACGATGTCGCAGCCGCCCTCCAGGTGGTAGGGTGACAGGCCGCCTTCGCCGGTGTTGAGCCAGATGCCCGCCTTCTTGGCGCCGCGCGACAAGGCGCGGACGGCCGGAACCGAAATGGCGCCGAAGCTCATGCCGGAGATGTTGAAGATCGACGATGTGGTGTAAGGCGTGCGCGCATTGGGGCCGATGGTGACGGCGGCGGGCGGGGCAGCGCTGTGTTCCAGGTCCGGAAAGGGGGCGTTGGCGAAATAGACGGTTCCCGCCGGGCGCAGGTCGCGGGTGGAGCCGAAAGCGACGGTGGAATCCACGTTCTTGGCGGCGCGGTAGACCCAGGAGCGTTCGGCGCGGTTGAACGGCATTTCTTCGCGGTCCAGCGCAAAGAAATACTGCCGGAAGAATTCGCCCAGATGCTCGAACAGGTAGCGGAAGCGGGCGATCACCGGGTAGTTGCGCCGCAGGGTGCTGGCGGTCTGGGTCTTGTCACGGATGTAGATCGCAATCAGCCACAGGAGGCCGGCGCCGATGGCAAAGATGAAGGCGTAGGACAGGATTTCGAGCAGCGCCAGGACGGTGCTGGATATCTGGGACATGTTTTCCTTCGCTCCTCTGAGGCCGGGCGGTGCGGGCCTGGTTTTTTTTGCCACTCGAGACTGCGCCATTGCGGCGGAACTTGCAGCCGCGGGGCGGTCACATCCTCGGGAGCCGCAGTGCGGATTGCAGTGAGCTGTCCCAAGAGGCAACGTGCCGCCGCCCGGAACGGTTCCGCGCGGCGCAGGTTAATTGTTCCCGGATAGTGCGGCAGAGGCGCAGAAGTTGTCCAGCCTTGGGTGCGAAGGGCAAGGCTGGAGCGGCCCGCGGCGTGCCGCGGTTCGCAAAGAGACGCCGGGGGAGCCGGCACACGGCCCGGAAACCCGTCCCGGCGCCTGGTGCATTGCGCTCAGTCCAGTGGAAGCTGTTGCAAAATCCGGTCCACGCCTGCGCTGACGGCCTTGGCATCTTCCGCGGGGTACAGCGGCGCAAGACGTCCGGCGTCATTGTCATAGTAGCGCCCTGAGACGTCTGCGAAGTCTTCGGAGAGGGCGGCCCGGGTCAGGATATCGACGCCGATGTTGAGGTCATTGCCGGAGGTGCCAAAGCCCTCGCGCACCATCCGTGTGGCCAGCAGCGAGCCGGGATTGACGGCAATGGAGACCGGGCCTTGGGGGTGCTCGGACGCGAAATGCTGGCTCCAAAGGGTGATGGCAAGCTTGCTTTGGGCGTAGGCCTCCATCGCTTGCAGGGGGCTGCCGCCTGCCATCGCGTCCAGGTCGACAGGCGCCTGCGCGGCGGAAGACAGGTGGATGATGCGGCCATTCCCGGGAATGACGGGCAGTAGCCTCTGCGTCAGCAGCGCAGGGGCGAAGGTGTTGACGGCAAAGCGCACGTCGAAGCCGCCGGGGGAGACGGTCTGCGCGGTCTTGAACACGCCGGCGTTGTTGATCAGCACGTCGATGGCGGGGTGGTCTGCATTGACCTGCCGGGCCATTGCCGCCGCTTGGTCCAGGGCGGACAGATCGGCCTGCACGGTTGCCACCGTTGCGCTTGTCCCGCGCAGCTCCTGCGCGGCGGCCTCCAGCTTGCTTCTGTTGCGGCCGTGAAGGATGAGGCTGTGGCCCTGTCCGGCCAGCGCCTCAGCTGTGGCGCGGCCCAGGCCATCGGTTGCGCCGGTGATGAGAATGGTCTTGGTCATGAAATGTCCTCAGGCAAGGGCGGGCAGCACGCTGTGTGCCCGCCGTTCCAGTGTAGCAGCGTGAGGTCAGGCAGACAGGCCCGGCAGCACCTGCTTGCCGATGACGCGGCCGCTTTCCTGCCGTTTGTGGGCCTCGGCGAGGGTCTCTGGGGTGAGCGCATCGGCGCGTTCTGTCACGGTGGGGATGAGCTCGCCCGCGTCCAGCATGGCGGAGACGCGGTTCAGCAGATCGCGCTGCGCGCCGATGTCGGACGTGGCGAACATGGAGCGGGTGAACATGAACTCCCACGAGATGCTGAGCGCCTTGGGTTTGGCGGGCGTGATGTCCAGATTCTGCGGGTCGTCGATCAGGGCGATGTGGCCGCGCGGGGCGATCAGCTCGACGATGGCGGGCCAGTGCTGGCCGGTGGCGGTCAGGGCGGCGACATACTCCGGCGCCAGTCCCAGGTCGCGCAGCTGTTCTGCCAGATTTCCCCGGTGATCGACGACGTGATCGGCGCCCATCTTGCGGACCCAGTCCTGGGTTTCGGGGCGCGAGGCGGTGGCGATCACCGTCAGCCCGGTCAGCCGTTTGGCCAGCTGGATCAGGATCGAGCCGACGCCGCCGGCCCCGCCGATGACCAGCAGGCTCTGCCCTGCGCCGCCGCCTTCGGTCAGGCGGAAGCTGTCGAACAGCATTTCCCAGGCGGTGATCGACGTCAGCGGCATCCCCGCGGCCCCGGTGAAGTCCAGCGAGGCGGGCTTGCGGCCAACGATACGCTCGTCAACGGCCTGGAACGCCGCATTGCTGCCGGGGCGGGTCACGTCGCCGGCATAGAACACCTCGTCCCCGACCTTGTAGCCGGCGACCTCAGTCCCGGTGACGGTCACCACCCCGGCGGCGTCAAAGCCGAGGATGCCCGGGCCGCCCTCTGGCGCAAGGGCAGCGCGCAGTTTCACGTCCACCGGGTTGACCGAGACGCCCTTGACCGCGACCACAAGGTCACGCGGGCCGGGCTGGGGCTGGTCCAGTTCCACCTCCTGCAGAGCGCCGCTGCCATCCACCGGGCCGGTCTGGGTGTATCCGATTGCTTTCATCTGTGCATTCCTTTGATTTGTCGCTTGGCAGCAGAGATACGCCTTTGAATTTCAGAAAAAACAGGTCATACCAGAGTTCAGAATTCGTGATTTCGATATAATGAGGGGCGAATGGATACCGATTGCCTGCGCCTGTTTATCGCCGCCGCCGAGCGGTTGAATATCTCTGCCGCCGGGCGCAGCCTGGGGCTGGCACCGGCGATGGCCAGCGCCCGGCTGGCGAAGCTGGAGCATGAACTGGGTGCAGAGCTGCTGCACCGCACGACGCGCAAGGTGTCGCTGTCGCAGGAGGGCGAGGCCTTTCTGCCCTATGCACGGGAGATTGTTGCCCAGTCGGAGGCGGGGCGCGCGGCGCTCGGGCTGAACGCGGCGGAGCCGTCCGGCACCCTGAGGTTTGCGGCACCTAGCAGCTTTGCCCAGCTGCACATCATGCCGCTGCTGCCCGCGTTCCATACGCTATACCCCCAGATCACGCTGGATCTGCGACTGTCGGACACGCGGTTCGACCTGATCGAAGGCAGCTTTGACCTGGCGCTGCGCAATGCGCCATTGCAGGACAGCAGCCTGCGCGGCCGCAAACTGGCCAATGACACGCGGATCCTGTGTGCCGCGCCGGAGTATCTGGCACGCCGCGGAACACCGCAGACACCGGACGAACTGCAAGGCCACGACTTCCTGTCCTGGGCCAATACCGCCCCGAGGCAGTTGATCCATAGCGGCGGAGAGCGGGCTGTGTTGGACCCCGCCCGGATGATCTGCCGCACGATCCTGGACGACGGTGCATCGCAGCGGGCGGCCACGCTTGCCGGTTGCGGACTGTCGGTGAATTCGCTGTGGAGCGTTGCGCATGAGATCACGGCGGGCCGCCTGGAGCAGGTGCTGCCCGGCTGGCAGCAGGATGATGCCTCTGTCCTGTGGCTGATCTATCCCCGCTCCAACGTGCTGACGCCCAAGGTGCGGTGCCTGATGGACTTCCTGCTGGAGAGGCTGGCGCCCGCCCTTCCGTGAAGCCCCGCGGCGGGCAATTCCTGCCCCACGGGGTCAGCGCCAGCGGCGGATTTCCACTAATATCTTGCCATAGCAGGTTTTCCCGGCCTATCGACGGGAATGCGCCTGATACCGTTCCTGATATCCGCCGTGGTGACTCTTGCCGTTGCGGCCGGCGTGTTCAGGGTGTCCAGCGCCTATTTCCGGTCAGAAGAGGTTTCACAGGCCGAAGGGCCGCTGTCGCTTTACCAAAGCTCCGTCGTTGCCGAGCTTGAGCGGTTCTCCCACCTGACCCATGTTCTGGCGCGGGATGCCGCGGTCATTGACGCGGCCAGCGGCAAGGACACCGGCGCGTTGAACCTGCGGCTAGAGGATTTTGCCGCCAAGGCGGGGCTGGATGCGATCTATCTGATGGATATGAGCGGGGTTGCCATCGCCGCCTCCAACTTCCGCGAGCCTGGCAGCTTTGTCGGGCAGAACTACGCATTCCGCCCCTATTTTCAGCAGCCTTTGCGAGGCGAACAGGGACGGTTCTATGCCATTGGCGCGACCACCGGCCTGCCGGGGTATTTCATCGCCGATGCTGTGCGCGGCAGGGATGGCGCGCTTGCCGGCGTCATTGCGATTAAGATCGGCTTCCAGCCGCTGGAGCGGAGCTGGAACAGTTCGGGCGAGCAGGTTTTGCTGGCCAATGAGGACGGCGTCGTGCTGCTGGCCTCCGACCCCGGGTGGCGGTACCGGGTACTGGCGCCACTGTCGGAAGACCAGCGGCAGCGAATCAAGGCGGCGCGGCAGTTTCCGGGCCAGGCATTGGCGCCGCTGGAGTGGCAGGCGGGCGAGGGGCCGCGCGCGGTGATTTCCGGGCGGGAGCAAATTCACCTGACGGCAAAGATCCCGCCGCACGGCTGGACGCTGCATTATTTCGCCAGCGACGGCCGGGCCGTGGCACGCAGCTGGCTTGTCACTTCGCTGGTTGGCTTTGCCGCAGGCTTGGCGCTGATCCTGTTTCAGGTCCAGCGGGCGCGCCGGATCAGCGCCGCGCTGGCGCGGTCCGAACGGGAGGAAGCGCAGCTGCGCCGCGCCAATGAGATGCTGGCGAGCGAGATCGAAGACCGCCGCACCGCGGAACGGCGGCTGAAGCGCACCCAGGACGAGCTGGAGCGCGCCAGCCGCCTGGCGGCCCTGGGCAGGCTGGCCGCGTCGGTGACGCATGAGCTGGGCCAGCCGATTGCGGCCATGAAGAACCATCTGGTCGCCGCGGAGATCGCTCCGGACAATTCCGCGGCGCTGCCAGCTAGGATCGGCGCGCTGGTGGACCGGATGGAGGGGATCACCCGGCAGCTCAAGTTCTTCGCGACGCCTGATGCGGAGGCGCAGACCGCGGTTGACCTGAACGCGGCGATGCGCGCCTCTGCCGCCCTGGTTGCCCCCAATCTGGAGGAGGCGGGGGCAGAGCTGCGGCTGGATCTGTGCCCCGGCCCGGTCAGCGTGCAGGGCAGCCGCCTGCGGATTGAGCAGGTGATGACCAACCTGTTGCGCAATGCCATTGATGCCAGCGAGGAAAGCGCCGCGCCGCTGATCGTGGCGCACACCGGCACCGCGGGGGGCGAGGTCTGGTTCGACATCCAGGATAATGGCCATGGCCTGGGCGCAGCCACGCTGGCCGATCTGCAGGAACCCTTTGTCACCACCCGCGAAAGCGGCCGCGGCATGGGCTTGGGCTTGGCGATCTCTGCCGGTATCGTGCAGGATCACGGCGGCACGATGACGGCCCGCAACAGGGAGGCGGGCGGTGCGGTATTCCGGGTCGTGTTTCCGGTCCGGCCAGCAGAGGAAGATCAGCCATGAGCAACGCCAGGCCCTTCAGCATCCTGGTCATTGATGATGACAAGGCGATGCGCCAGTCGGTGGCGGAACTGCTGGAGGCCGCGGGCTGGCAGGTCACAGCGGCGGCACGGGCGGCGGCGGGGCTGGAGAGACTGGCGGAGCTTCAGCCCGATGTCATCCTGTCGGATGTGCGTATGCCCGGCATGTCCGGGCTGGACCTGCTGACCGCGCTTGATCCTGCCGCGCCGCCGCTGGTGCTGATTTCCGCCCATGGCGACATTCCGATGGCAGTGAAGGCGATGCAGGACGGGGCCTATAGTTTCGTCGAGAAACCCTATGAACCGCGCCGTCTGCTGGCGATCCTGCGCCACGCCGCCGAGCAGCACCGGATGCAGCAAAGCAACACGCGGCTGAAGGCGCGGCTGTTTGCGCTGTCGGGGCTCGACCGGCTGCTGCTGGGGCAGTCGGCGCCGGTGGTGCAGCTTCGGCAGGACATCCTGGACCTTGCGGAGACCGGAACCACCGTTCTGATCGAGGGCGAGACCGGCACCGGCAAGGAGCTGGTTGCCCGCGCGCTGCACGATCTGGGGCCGAATGCCGATGCGCCGTTTCTGGCGCTGAACTGCGCCGCCCTGTCGCCGGCTACCTTTGAGGCGGAGATGTTCGGCACCGAGGGCGGGGCCGGAGGGCGGCTGCTGGCGGCTTCAGGGGGCACGCTGTTTCTGGATGAGGTCTGTTCCTGTCCGCTGGAAGTGCAGGCCAAGCTGCTGCGGGTGATCGAGGACAAACAGATCCTGCCCGCAGGCGGCCAGCTGCCGGTGCCGGTCAGTTTCCGCGTGGTCTCCGCCACGAATGAGGACGTGGAGCTGGCGGTTCAGGAGAACCGGCTGCGCAAGGATCTGCTGTTCCGCCTCAACACGATGGTGCTGAGCCTGCCGCCGCTGCGTCAGCGCCGCGATGACCTGATGCTGCTGGCGGCGCATTTCCTGGCGCATTTTGCGCAGCTTTATGAAGCCGCAGTGCCGGACATCTCTCAGGACGATCTGACCGCGCTGCTGGCGCATGATTGGCCGGGGAATGTGCGGGAGCTGCGCAGCGTCTGCGAGCGCCGGGTGCTGGCGGCGCGCCGCGGCGGCGGCAGCATGGCTGAAGCCATCCGCATGGACCAGCACCCCGACGATGTGCCGGACACCCTGCGCGAGGCGGTGGCTGCGTTTGAGCGCGAATTGATCGGCAAGGCGGTGAAAGCCCACGAGGGCCGCATGGATGCCGCCGCCGAGGCGCTGGGGATCGGCCGCCGCACGCTGAATGAAAAGATCGTCAAACTGGGCCTCGACAAGGACGCCCTTCTTTAGGGTTAGGACACTAGCCCGCGCGCCCTGCGGAAATCCGCAGGGCGGCCCGCAGATGCCGCGCGGTTTCCTTCATAGGCAGGCCGCCCGCCGTCCCGGATACTCCCCCAATCATATCCGCATGCATCTGGGAGGAGCACTGATGCACACTTATCTCAAGGGGGCCGCGCTGGCCGCCCTCACCGCCGCCTTTGGCACCGAAGCCCTGGCCACCGAATGGAACGTCTCGCTGTGGGGCAAGCGCCGGGCCTTTACCGAACATGTCGAGAAACTGGCTGATCTGGTCAGCGAGAAGACCGGTGGCGAGTTCACCCTGAACATCAGCTATGGCGGGCTCAGCAAGAACAAGGAAAACCTCGACGGCATCTCCATTGGTGCCTTTGAGATGGCGCAGTTCTGCGCCGGCTACCACCGCGACAAGAACCCCACCATCACCGTGCTGGAACTTCCGTTTCTGGGTGTGACATCGCTGGAGCAGGAAATCGCCGTTTCGCAAGCCGTCTACCAGCACCCCGCGGTGCAAAAGGATCTGGCCCGCTGGAACGCAACCCTGCTGATGCCCTCGCCATTGCCGCAGTACAACCTAGTCGGCACCGGCGATGTGCCCGGCACGCTGAAGGACTTTGAGGGGCTGACCGTGCGCGCAACCGGCGGTATCGGCAAGGCGATGGAAGCTGTCGGCGCGGTGCCCACCTCGATGTCGGCCACCGAGGTGCGCCAGGCGATGGACAGCGGCATCGTCAAGGCGGTGGCCTTTGCGCCGCATGCGCATATGTCCTTTGGCACCATCGAAAACGGCACCTGGTGGACCACCAACCTGAACCCCGGCACGGTGAACTGCCCGGTGGTGGTGAACACCGATGCGCTGGACAGCCTGTCCGATGAGCACCGCGCGGCGTTGCTGGGTTCGGTAGATGAGGCGCTGGCTCACTACGTGGACTTCTACAAGTTCAACTCTCTGGACACCTGGGAACCTGCGCTGGATGCGGCCCGCATTGAGCTGGTGACCTTCCCGGATGCGGAAATCGCCGCCTTCAAGGAGGCCGCCGCCGCACCTGCGGCCCAGGCGTGGATCGAGGAAAACGCCGCCCGCGGCCTGCCTGCGCAGGAACTTTACGACCTGGTGACAGGCCTGATCGCCGAAGGCAGCTGACCCTGCCGCGCCCCGCAGCCGCGCTGCGGGGCGTCTTTTTTCTCCCGTAAAACTGATGGAGTCCCGCTATGGCCGGCTCATCCCTCGTGCTGACAGACGGCAGCCGTCTCAGCGCGCTTGACCAGAAACTCTACCGTTTGGAAAAGCCCCTTGCCCTGCTCAGCGGCCTGGCGGTGTTTTCCCTGATGCTGCTTGCCGTTGGCTCAGTCGGCGGGCGCAATCTGTTCAACAGCCCGCTGCCGGGGTACGTCGACTGGATCGAACAGGCGATGCCGCTGATTGCCTTCATGGGTATTTCGTTCACCCAGCGCGACGGCGGCCATATCCGCATGGACATGCTGGTGGGCGCCCTCAAAGGCCGGGCGCTGTATCTGGCCGAGTTTCTGACCACTGCAACCGTGCTGGTCCTGATGCTGCTGATGGTTTGGGGCAGCTGGGCGCATTTCCAGCGCAGTTTCGACTTTGCCGCGCCGTGGTGGAGCGCTGACAGCTCGATGGATATCTCGCTGCCGCTCTGGCCTGCGAAACTGCTGGCGCCGGTGGCCTTCAGCGTGCTGTGCCTGCGCCTTTCGCTGCAGCTCTGGGCCTATGGACGTGCTTTGCGCAGCGGCACGGATAGGCCCGTTGCCGTCCCGATGATCGCCGATGCCGCCACCCAGGCAGCGATGGAGGCGGATCACGTCTCCGGCCACGACAGCTGAGGAATTTCTGACATGGAACCGATTGAAATTGGGCTGATCGTTTCAGCCGGGCTGCTGGTGATGGTGATCCTGGGCATGCGGGTGGCCTTTGCTGCCGCCGCCGCGGGGATGATCGGCCTCATCTGGATCTTCTGGGCCAAGTTCGGCTATGACCCTGCGCGTTTTGGCAAGGCGCTGACCATTGCCGTCAAGACCGCAGGGCAAGTGCCGCATTCCAAAGTGTCCAGCCAGGCGCTGAGCCTCATCCCGACCTTCATCCTGATTGGCTACCTCGCCTATTATGCGGGCCTCACCCGGGCGCTGTTCGAGGCTGCCAAGCGCTGGATGGCGTGGGTGCCGGGCGGGCTGGCGGTGTCCACCGTTTTTGCCACCGCGGGATTTGCCGCCGTGTCCGGTGCAAGCGTGGCGACGTCCGCCGTCTTTGCCCGCATCGCCATCCCGGAGATGCTCAAGATCGGCTATGACAAGCGCTTTGCCGCGGGCGTTGTTGCTGCCGGCGGCACCCTGGCGTCGCTGATCCCGCCCTCGGCCATTCTGGTGATCTATGCGATTATCGTCGAACAGGACGTGGGCAAGCTGCTGCTGGCAGGCTTCATTCCCGGTGCGTTTTCGGCAGTGATCTATGGCCTGCTGATTGTCGGCATGGCCGTCACGATCAAGGACTTCGGGCCGCGCGTCACCGGTTTCACCTGGCGCCAGCGGTTTGCCGCTTTGCCGCCTGCATTGCCTATTGTGTTTGTCGTCGTGACCATCATCTTCTTTGTCTACAACCCCTTTGGCGGCGACGCCTGGGGTACCCCGACCGAAGGCGGTGCCATCGGGGCCTTTGTGGTGTTCCTGATGGCCTTGCGCCACGGTATGCGCTGGCGGGAACTGAAGGATGCGCTTTTGGAGACCGCCAAGCTGAGCGTGATGATCTTCACCATCATCTGGGGGGTGCTGATCTATGTGCGCTTCCTCGGCTTTGCCGATCTGCCCGGCGCCTTTGCTGATTGGATCACCTCCCTGACCATGAGTCCGATGCTGATCCTGATCTGTATTCTGCTGGCTTATGCGGTGCTGGGCATGTTCATGGATGCAATCGGGATGCTGCTTTTGACGCTGCCGGTGGTTTACCCGGCGGTGATGGCGCTGAACGGCGGTGAGGCGGTTTCGGCAGCGGACAGCACCTTTGGCATGTCCGGCCCGATGTGCGCGATCTGGTTCGGTATCCTGGTGGTCAAGATGGCTGAGTTCTGCCTGATCACCCCGCCCATCGGCCTCAACTGCTTTGTGGTTGCGGGCGTGCGCGATGACCTGAGCGTGCAGGATGTGTTCAAAGGGGTGACACCGTTCTTCATTGCCGATGCCGTGACAATCGCGCTGCTGGTGGCCTTCCCGGCGATTGTGCTGTGGCTGCCGGGACAGGTCTGACACGTCTTTGATGCGCTGAACCGGGCCGCCCGCTGCTGGGCGGCCCGGCTGTTTTCAGCGGAAGGTCAGCTGGAAACAGGCGCCGAAGCCGGAGGGGACGACACTCAGGGTGCCGCCGAGGGCCTCTGCCGTTGCCTTGACGATGTTGAGGCCCATGCCGGTGCCGCCGCTGTCCCGCCGGGTGGTGAAGAAGGGCTGCAGGATCTTGTCCGCGTTGCCTGCGCTGATGCCGGGGCCGTCGTCTGCGATCTGAAGACAGGTGGCGGTGCCGTTCTGACAGGCGGTCAGCACGACCCCGGTTGCGCCATGCTGCTGCGCGTTTTCCAGCAGGTGGGTCAGGATAATCTGTAGGGTGCGCGCTTCCAGCGGCAGCGGCAGGGTGCCGTTCTCTACTTTGACGGCAAGGGCCGGGAAGGCCTGTGACATCTGCGGATGGATTTCGTTCAGGCAGCAGCTTCCTGCCATCGCGCTTTGATCGGCCAGGCTGAAGGCGCGCATGTTGGCCAGCAGGTCCTCCATCCGCTTGCCGCCCTTGTCCACGGTATCCAGCAGCCGGTGTTTCTGGGCCGGGGGCAGATCGTCGTCGCGCAGCAGCTCTGCCGCGCCTTTCAGAGCGGTGAGGGGGGACTTAAGCTCATGCGTGACATGGGCGGTGTAGGTCTTCAGCGCGTCCTGCTTGTTTTGCAGGCGGCCGGTCAGCGACTGGAAGCTGCGGCTCAGCTCCTCGATCTCGCGGGTGCCAAGCTGGTCCGGCGGCTCCCACGTCTGGTTGCCGTGGCCTGCCAGTTGGCTGCGCTGGATCAGCAGTTGGATCGGGCGGGTGATGAAACGCCAGAACACGTAGCCGATGAGCATGGTGGAGAGGGCAACAAAACCCGCGGCCTTGGCGAGGTTGAAGCGCTCGCCATAGAGGAAACGGAAGATGTGGTTCGGGGTGCGGCTGAGGTAGACCGCCCCGATCAGGGTTTGGTCCGCAAACACCGGCATCGCCACGAACACGCGCACGCGAGCGCCGCGGCTGAGAGTATAAAGCGCGGGCGGCGCATCCGCGCGCAGGCGGGTGCGCGCAACAGACACGGTCCGGCCGGCCAGTGCGCCCTGCACCTCCTCTACATGGCCCAGAAAGGTGCCGGTTTCGGCGGTGCCCGCAAAGACGTTGCCGCGGGTGTCGAGAAACCGGTAGCCGGCCAGCGTTTGCGCCTGCGCGGCATTGGCGATGCGGGTCAGCGGGGTTGCAATCTTCCGGTAAGGGGCGCCCGCAGGACCGGAGAGCGGTTTTGCGTCTGGCCGCGGCGGCAGCACGGTTTCGCTGTTGACGGACAGCGAGGGAAACACCGCGTGCTCGCCGGAGACGGCGCGCCCGCGGGGCGGTTTGGTGCCCGCCGCGCCTGCATAAAGCTCAGCATAGGCCGCCGACATCACCGCGGCCTGGGTCAGCAGGCTTTCCTCGGTCTGCTGCACCAGCTGGCTGTCGTAGAAGCGGAACAGTATCAGCCCGGCAAAGGGCAGGCACATGACCAGCGCCAGCACCAAGAGCACCACCGCCCAGAGCCGCGGCCGCCATTTGCGGGTCAGCCCGATGCGATTCAGGCTGGGGTGCATGCGCCCATCCTGAGGCCAACGCCGTGCACGGTTACGATCCCCTCGGCACAGCCCGCCTGCGCCAGCTTGGCGCGGATGTTGCGGATGTGGCTGTCGATGGTGCGGTCGGAGACATGGATGTTGTAGCCATAAAGCGCATCCACCAGCTGTGCCCGCGACAGCACCCGGTCCGGGCGGGCCATCAGGGTTGCCAGCAGCCGGAACTCCGACCCGGTCAGGGCCACTGGCACTGCGCCAAAGCGGCAGAGGTGGCGCTCCGCATTCAACACCAGGCTGCCCTGCGCCAGCACCGCTTCGGGCTGTGCCGGGGCGGCGGGGGCGCTGCGTTTCAGGATCGCCTTGATCCGGGCCACCAGTTCGCGCGGGGAGAAGGGTTTGGTCAGGTAGTCGTCGGCGCCCAGCTCAAGCCCGACGATGCGGTCGATCTCGTCATCGCGGGCGGTGAGGAACAGGATCGGCACGTCGGAGGATTTGCGGATCTCGCGGCAGACCTCCAGCCCGTCTTTTTCCGGCAGGCCGATGTCCAGCACGATCAGGTCGGGGGTATTCTCCCGGCTTGCGTTCAGCGCGGCGAGGCCGTCGCTGGCAAAGACGGTCTCATACCCAGCCTTTTCCACCGCGAAGCCGGTCACCTCAAGGATATCGGGATCGTCATCGACAACGAGAATGCGGGCTGGCATCAAATGGGGTCCTTCAATTCTGCTGCTGATAATAGGCTTGGATCTGCCACCTCCGAAAGCCCCATTCGCGCCAGTTGGTGATGGCGGTCTTGTAGAGGTCATAGTGCATTGCGCTGCCGCAGACCTGCTGTCCGGTTTCGGTTTCAAAGGCATGGACAGCGGGGTAGGCCCCGGCGCCGAGGGTGCAGATGTAATATGTGTCCTGTTTCACCAGCGTGCTGCCGTGGGTCAGGTTGTAGCGGGCGATGACCTCGGCGAAGTTCACGAAGCCGCAGATGTAGAGGGTTCCTGCAAGGGCGGCAAAGCACCGGCGCAGCAGCCAGGCATTTCCGTGGCCGCGATGGATCTGCACCACGGTCAGCACCAGCCCCGCCAGCACCAGCGCCATCCAGATGAAGGCAGCAATCCGCAGGTAGGTCAGCGCATAGGCCTCGACATAATGGTGCAGCCGGATGGCGGCGGTCAGCACCAGGAAAATGTTCTGCGCCAGCCACAGGTAGACCAGGGTGCGCAGGGTTCTGTCGGTGCCGGTCATGCTGCGCGTCACCAGTGTGAACACACCGGCCAGCAGCGCCGTCACCACCAGCGGATAGGATCCACGGTGGGCGTAAGAAGCATAGCTCATCCCGTCTGGCAGGGACACGCCGCCAGTCAGGATGCCAAGATCCATCACCGTTTGGACCAGAAACAGCAGGTTGAACAGCACCAGCGAATTGCGCACCGAAACCGGGTTGATGAGAAAGGCGGCCCGGCTGGGGCCTGCCTTTTGCACGGAAACGGGCGGTGCTGCACTGCCCAGCCATGTCCCGCTGAGGTTGAGGCAGGGCCACAGCAGGGCTGCCGTCACGGTCCAGAACAGGAGCCGCAGCCAGAATTCCAGCTCGAACAGGCGGCCTGGGTCCAGCTCTGCCAGAACCTCCTCCAGCACCGGGTTGGCGGCAGCCAGAAGCATCAGGAAGACCGCCCCCATGAGCAGCGGCAGCGCCATCGCTGCCGCCTGGCGGCGGGCGCCTGAGGTGAGGTCCGTGGCGGGCATGGCGCGGAATGCATCGCGCAGCAGCAGCGTGGCGCCGATGGTGGGCAGGCGCAGGGCGGTGCGCAGCGCCAGCCGTTCGCTGGCCGCCTGGCCGTAGACCGCCCAGACCACAAGGCAGACCAGACCGCCGAGGCTGAACAGAACCGACAGGAACTGCAGCTCAATGGCGGCGGGCAGGTTGCTGAGCACAGCAAAACCTGCCGCGCCGGCCCATTCCCGGGCCGTTGGCCGCCGCGGTTTCATCGCCATGACGGCGGCAGAAAGGACCAGCGTAAAAACAGCAACCGAGATGCCTGCAGGCTGTTCCCAGAACAGCCAGTCCGCAACCGCAATCAGGGCCGCCAGAAGCGGTATCGCATGGCGGATCCGCAAAGCGGCGATGAGCGGCCCGCCGTCCTGCGGGCGGCGGGGCTGAGCCTGCGGCGGCCCGTCCGCCGTTTCCAGCCACCACCCATCCAGCCTGACGCTGTCGGGCACCCCGTGAATAACCAGTTCCTGCCTCATGTCCTGTCTCCTGCTCTCAAATCTCTTTGCCAGGCAGGATGAGGCCCGCGGTTGCAGCTTTGGCGTGCTGTTTCCGCAGGTTTCAGGGGGCTTTTGTGCAGATTTCGTGCAAGGATGAAGCGTCCGCTGCTTGCCTTTGAAGGGAGAGATTCCGCGGACTTCCCCCTGGGCATGCTTCTGCAGTTTTCGGCCGCGGGTGCGGCGGGCCGCCTTCTATTATTCGTTACGGCAGGTTGAGGCTGGTTGCGGTCAGCGGTCCATCTTTTGTTCCGCAAAGGCACGGGCAGCGGCCACCGCCTCCGGGTCCGGCTCAACCCCGGTGAAGCCCAGTAGGTATCCTTCCAGCCGGGCGGTGCGGGCCTGCATCGGTTCGCGTACCTCCAGTGCGTGGTAACCGCACTGCATGAAGTAGAGGATCCGGGCGCGGGCCTCTGCCTCATAGGCGGAGTAGCCGTGGCGTTCGAACATCGCCGTCACCGCAGCCAGCCGCTGCGCATCCGCCGCGTCGATCCGGTTGCGCACCTTGCCGTCGCGGCGCGACCATTCGCGGACCGCGAAGTCCAGGCTGGCATCGAACAGGTCCGGGTCGACAAAACAGCGGAAGAAATTGCAGACCGCCCAGGAGATATTGGCGGCGGGCAGTTCGCAGTGGTCGAGGATGGGCGCGGTGTTGCGCGATTCCCAGTCGTCCAGCAGCGCCTCCAGCAAGTGTTTGCGGCTTTTGAAGTACCAGTAGAAGCTGGAGCGTGAGACCCCCAGACGCTCACCGATGGCCAGCACCTTGACCCCGGCCACGCCTTCGCTGACCAGCAGGTCGCGGGCCACGTTCAGCCAGTCTTCCGGCGTCACCTTCACATGGCCGCTGAGCGGCTCCTTGTCCGGGTTGTCCCGGTGCAGCACAGGAGCCGCGCGTCTGGTCATATCAGCTCTCCGGCGGGGCGCCGCCTTCTGCGGTGCGCTTGGCGATGAAGCTTCGCAGCGCTTCAGCGCGGGTTTCGTCCGTCACAGGCCGGGTATCATGGGCGAGGATCTCCTTCCAGACCCGGGTGGCGCGCTGGCTGGCGTCCAGGGCACCTCGTTCTGTCCAAGTGCCGAAATTGGCATAGTCATGCACCACAGGCTCATAGAATTCCGTGCTGTAGCGGTCCATGGTCTGGGGCGCGGCAAAGAAATGCCCCTGCGGCTCTACCTGTGTCAGCGCGCTGTCGTAGCCGATTTCGTCTGTCCCGGCTTGGGCGCCTGCGCAAAGTTCGGCAATCATATTCAGGACTTCGGCGTCGGTGACCAGTTTCTCGTATGAAACCGAAAGCCCGCCTTCGAGCCATCCGGCCGAGTGGATGATCACGGTTGCACCGGCCATCAGGCAGCCCCAGAGGCCCATCTGGTTTTCATTGGCCGCCTGCACGTCGTTGATGTTTGAGGCCGATCCGGCAGCGGACCTCCAAGGCAGGCCGAGGTGCCGCGCCAGCTGGCCTGCGGCCAGCGAGGCCTGGAAATGCGCGGGCGTGCCAAAGGCCGGTGCGCCGGACTTCATGTCGACGTTGGAGGTGAAAGTTCCATAACACACCGGCGCGCCGGGGTTTGTCAGCTGAGTCAGGGTCAGCGCCGCCAGCACCTCAGCATGGCTGAGGGTGATGGCGCCCGCCACGGTGATTGGCGCCATCGCCCCCATCAGGGTGAACGGCGTGATGATCGAGACCTGGCCGTGCCGTGCAAAGTCGATCAGACCCTGCGCCATCGGAATGTCCAGCGTGCGGGGGCTGTTGGTGTTGATGATGGTGTAGCAGCGCGGCTCAGACCGGAAATCAGCGTCCGACAACCCGCGAAAATCGCGGATCATCTCGAAGCAGTCCATCACCTGCGGCGTGCCGCGCGAAAAGATGAAGGGGAACTTGTCGGTCCGGGTCATCTGCGCCTCGGTGGTGAAGTAGTGGCGCAGATGGATGGGAACGTCCTGCGGCTCCACCTGGGGGGAGATCATGTGGAAGACGTCAAAATGGTGGGTGAGCTGCAGATATTCCAAATAATCCCGGGCTGAGCCGGGGCGGCGGCCGCGTTCCAGATCGGTGGCATTGGGGGCGCCAGCGCCGGCCTGGAACACCAGGCTGCCCAGCTCCAGCGTGATATCGCGGTCCCGTGCCCCGGCGCGGCAAGTGATCGAGCGGGGGGCAGAGGCCAGCGCCGCCTCCACCACGTCGCGGCCGATATAGACCATTTCGCTGTCTTCATCGACGCGGGCGCCACCCTTGGCGTAGATCTTGCGCGCCTCGGGCAGCAGCACCTTCATGCCCAGTTCTTCCAGCATTTTCAGCGCGGTTTCATGCATGTCCGCGATCTGATGCGCCGGGAAGACCTCCATCAGCGGGAAGGGGTTCTTGAGCTGGCGGTAGTTTACCTTGCGCTGCGGGGCCGGGGCGGCCTCGGCCCCGCGTCCCCGCCGCCGGCGTCCGCGGGCATTGCCTTCGTTTTCGATGGTCATCGTGTCAGCCTCTCATCGCTTTGCCGGAGGGGTCGTAGGGGGAGGGGGCAATCACGCGGGCGGCGCGTTCCTGGCCCACGATGTGGACGGTCAGTCCGGTACCCTCTGCGGCCGCGTCGCGGTCCACCATTGCCATGGCGAGCGATTTTCCCACGGTATGGCCATAGCCGCCGGAGGTGACAAAGCCGACGCGGGTTTCGCCCAGCCAGACCGGTTCGTAGCCGCTGGCGTCAGCGTCGGTTGCGTCCACCTCTAATGTCACCACAACCTGTTCCGGGCCGCCTGCGTCACGTTCCTTCAGCGCGGCGCCGCGGCCAATGAAATCCTTGTCCCAGTCGATCCAGCGGTCCATGCCGGTTTGTGCTGCGGTGTAGCCTTGGGTGAATTCGGCGCTCCAGATGCCGAAGCTTTTCTCCAGCCGCAGCGATAGCAGCGCGTTGAAACCGTATTCGCGGATGCCGAGGTCGGCGCCAGCCTCCAGCAGGGTTTCGCGCAGGGTGATGTGCTCGGCGGCGGAGCAGTGGAGCTCATAGCCCAGTTCACCGGCGACCGAGAGGCGGCCGACCTTGAGGCGCAGCATGCCGATGTCGAAGGTGCCGCAGCCCATGAAGGGGAGGTCCGCGATGGGGCCGTCTGTCAGCTTTTCCAGCACCTTGCGGCTGTTCGGGCCGGAGAGGCTGAAGCCGGTGATGGCGTCGGTCTCGTCGCGCACCTCGACGCCGTCGCCCATGTGGTCCTGGAACCAGCGCATGTGCCATTCGCGCAGGTAATAGCTGCCCATGATCCACCAGGTTCCGTCGCCCCAGTTGAACACGGTGAGATCGCCCTTGAGGCGGCCCTCTGGCGACAGCATCGGCGCGAGTTTGGCGCGGCCGGGTTTGGGCAGTTTCGAGGCCATGAGGCGGTTGAGCCAGGCCTCTGCTCCGTCGCCTGAGACTTCGAATCGGGAGAAGGCGGAGATGTCCAGTAGCCCCACGGCCTCGCGCACTGCCTTGCATTCATCTGCGACGATCTCAAACGCGTTGGAGCGTTTAAGGGTCGGGGTTTCGGTGAAGTCTTCCGACGGGGCGAAGTAGAGCGGGATTTCCAGCCCGTAGGTGGCGCCCCAGCGGCAGCCTGCGCGGGTCATGTCCGAGTAGGCGGGGGCCTTCTTCAGCGGGCGGCCCGCGGGCAGCTGCTCGTTCGGGTAGGTCATCACGAAGCGGCGGGTGTAGAACTGGCCGGTGGTCTCCTTGATGAAGCGCTTGTTCTGGGCGTAGTCGCCGAAACGGGCCACATCCATGCCGAACACATCCGCCTCCGGCTCGCCGTGGATCATCCATTCGGCCAGAGATTTGCCGACGCCGCCGCCCTGCAGGAAGCCCGCCATCACGCCGCAGGCGCACCAGTAGCCGGGCTTGCCGCGCACCGGGCCGACCAGCGGGTTGCCATCGGGGGCAAAGGTGAAGGCCCCGTTGACCCAGGTTTTCACACCGGTGGTTTGCAGTGCCGGGTAGCGCTCAAACCCCAGGGTCAGTTCGCGCTCGATCCGGTCGGGGTCTTCCTGTTGCAGTTCGAACCCGTATTCCCAGGGCGCGCCGTCCATCATCCAGTGCTCGTGGTCGATCTCGTAGATGCCCAAGAGGATGCCCTTCTGATCCTGGCGCATATAAGTGAAGCCTTCCAGGTCCACGGTCATCGGCACCTCGAAGTCGAGCTGTTCCAGTTCGGGGATGGTGTCGGAGATCAGGTAGTGGTGGTTGAGCGGCGAGACCGGCAGTTCGATGCCCGCCATGCGGCCCACCTGCTTGGCCCAGAGGCCTGCGGCGTTGACCACATGTTCGGCGTGGATGGTGCCCTTCTCAGTGACGACCTGCCAGCCGCCCTCCACCTGGTGCAGCTCCAGCACGCGGTTGTGCTCAATGACTTCCGCGCCGCGCTTCTTGGCGGCGCCGGCATAGGCGTGGACGGTGCCGGTGGTGTCGACATAGCCCTCGCGGTCGGCCCACATGCCGCCGATGATGCCCTCGGTGGACATGATCGGACAGAGCTCGCCTGCCTCTTGCGGGGTGATCAGGCGGCAATCGTCGATGCCGATCGACTGGAAGGTGCGGTAGGCCGACTGCAGCCACTCCCAGCGGTCCGGGGTGCCTGCCAGCGTCATGCCGCCGGTCATGTGCATGCCGACGGATTGGCCGGATTCCTGTTCGATCTCGGACAGGAGGTCGATGGTATAGGCCTGCAAGCTGGCGATGTTGGGATCCGCATTCAGCGCGTGAAAGCCGCCGGCGGCGTGCCAGCTGGACCCTGCCGTCAGAACCGAGCGCTCGATCAGGCAGACATCGGTCCAGCCGAATTTCGCCAGGTGATAGAGGACGGAGGCGCCGACAACGCCGCCCCCGATGACAACTGCACGATAGTGCGACTTCATGGCTTTGCTCCCTGTCTGACACCGCCGGGCCAGCGGGGAGAGGCCCCCGAATCCGCCCTTTGGACATTGCTGTCCAATTCATCGGCGATCCTGGACACTCTTGTCCAGAGAAATCTTGCGCGGTGGTATCAGGAGCAGGGCAGGGTCAGAGATCCAGCTCGATCGTGTCCGTTGCCGGGACGGCGCAGCATATGAGCGCGTCACCGTCCTCGGGCGCGGCGGAGGGCGGGGTGCGATAGGCGAGTTTGCCTGCAAGAAGCCGGGTGGCGCAGCTGCCGCAATTGCCACTGCGGCAGCTGAACTCCGGCGTCAGCCCGTGGCTTTCGGCCAGCTCCAGCAGGGTGCCGTCCGCCGGGGTCCAGGGCTGTTCAAAGCCAGATTTCCTGAACCGGACGATGGCGGAGTCTGCTTGGGGTACCGCGTCCCGGAGGTTCGGGGCGTCTGTGGCGCGTTGCAGCGCGGAAGGCCCGAAAGCCTCGGCGTGGATGTCTGCATCCTGGACCCCAAGGCCCAGCAAGCCGTCATAGGCCGCCTGCATGAAACCGCCCGGGCCGCAGAGGTAGATATCGGCGTCCTCCTGCGGCAGCACCTGCTGCAGGACGCCGGCGCTGAGGCGGCCGGCATGATCGAAGTCCCGGCCTGTAGTTTCTGCAGCGGCAGGGGTGCTGATCAGCGAGACATAGCGGATCCGCCCGCCGGAGGCTCGCTCCAGATTGCGGAATTCGCGGGCAAAGGCGCGTTCCTGAGTGGTGCGGGTCGCGTGCAGGATGGTCAGCGGGCGCAGATGCCGGGTGCGGACCCCCTCGCGTAGCGCGTGGCGCGCCATGGCGATCATCGGGGTGATGCCGACGCCGCCGGCGATCAGAACCGCCGGGCGGTCCGCTGTGGTGTCCAGGAAGAACCCGCCGCGCGGCGCCTTGGCCTCGATTACCGCGCCGGTTTGCAGGTGGGCGTGCAAGTGGCGGGATACGGTGCCGGCCTCCTCGCGCTTGACCGAGATGCGGTAATGGCCCTCGCCGGGGGCGGAGGACACGGTGTAGGTCCGCACCAGTGGCTTTTGTGCGCCCGGCGGCGTGATGCGGATGGTCAGGAACTGGCCGGCCTCGGAGGGCAGCAGCGGGCCGCCGTCCTCCGGCTCCAGGTAGAAGGAGCGGATCACGGTGCTTTCCATGTCCGTCCGTGCAAGCCGATAGCGGCGCCAGGCGTTGCGCTGTTCCTCCAGCTTGGCGCGGGCCTCGGCCTCTGCCCAGGTGTCCGTCATCAGCGTATTGGGCGAAAAGGCACCGCGTTCGGCGCGCAGGGGCAGGATGCCTTCCAGCCAGGTGCCCTTGTGCAGGGTGAACCGCCAGCCGCGCTCAGCACCGTGGAAGGCAGTGACCTCCGGGTGCGTCTGGTCCAGCAGTTCGACGGTGCCGGTCAGCAGCAGCAGGCTGCCGGTGGTGAAGTCCGGGAACACCAGGCCCGCGCGCGGGTTCAGAAGGAAGTTTCCCAGCGTGTTGAAGTGGTTGTTGCCCGGGAAGTCTGGGATCGTCAGGCTGTTGCCGTCGATGCGGACAAAGCCGGGCCGCCCGCCGCGGTGCGAGACATCGACGCCTTCGCGTTCCGGGCGGCTGGCGGCGGGGATGTGGCTGGCGACAAAGAACATGTCGGTCCCGGCGATCAGCGCGGTATGGCTGCTGTCGAAGCCGGTGAAGTGCTGAGGCTGCGCGGGGGCGTGCTGTTCAGCCGGTTCCAGGCCGCGCAGCTGGATATACTGCGGGCAATTGCCGAAGGACTGGTCGACGCGCAGGGTAAAGCCATTGGGGCCGGCCGCAGACACCCGCCCGTTGACCCGGTTGCGGCGGCGGCTGTGCAGCTCGATTCCAAGCATGCCAAGCGCGGCGCCCTCGCGGATCGCGGCCTGCACCGGATCGCGGGTGTCCGGCTGCAGCGCGATATCCAGGTGCTGCGAGTCCGGTGAGGCGGCAAAACCGGGCGGGCCGCTCAGCAGGCTTGCCCAGGGCCAGCCTTCGCTGTCCACGGCGCCAACTGCCAGGAAAGGCAGCTGGGCATAGAACAGCCGGTGCTGGTCCGGCATGAATGAGCGGATCACCCTGCGACCGAAGGCCTCCATCATCTCGCGCTTGCCGGTGCGGCGCTGCATTTCCTGTTCGCCTTCATGGAAGGGGGAGGGGCTGTTTGCATCGAGGGGAGTCATGGAAACCTCCTGTTTCCCGAGAGGGTTGCGCGGCGCCCCGGGATCAGGCCGCCGCGCTCTTGGGCGGGGCGGATCAGGCCGCCAGCCCGACCTTGGTGGCGGGCATCGGCTTGAAGCCTTTCAGCCCTTCGATATTGGCCAGCAGGGAGCGCACGTTGGGGTAGGGCTCCAGCGAGATGCCGCCTTCCGGCGCGTGGGCGAGGTAGGAATAGACCGCAACGTCAGCAATGGTGGGGGTGTCGCCGACCAGGAAGCTGCGGTCCGCCATATGCGCTTCGATTTTACTAAGCACGCGGGCGGCAACGGTGGCGCAGAACTCTGCATTCAGCGGTGCGTTGAAGACGGTGATCAGCCGCGCGGCTGCCGGGCCAAAGGCGATCTCGCCCGCGGCCAGGGTCAGAAACTTCTGCACTTCTGCCTCCTGCACCGGATCGGTTGGCAGCCAGGCCGGGGCATATTTGCGGGCGAGGTAGACAAGGATGGCATTGGAATCGCTGATGACGGTTTCGCCGTCTTCGATCACCGGCACCTGACCAGCGGGATTCAGTGCCAGGAACGGCGGCTGCTTGTGCTCGCCCGCGGCGAGGTCGACGGTCATCACCTCATGGGCAATGCCGGTGAGGCTGGCGAACAGCTCCACCCGGTGGGAGTGGCCGGAGAGGGGGAAGCCGTGGATGCGGATGGAATGAGGCATGTCTGGGGTCCTTTTGCTTGGCATGTGCCGTGGGTTTTTGAAGACACCCGGAAAGTACCCCGCCCGGCTTCCGGCGATAATATTCCTATTTGTGGAATGATTATGTACACTGCATTCATAAAGGGTGAGGCCGGGAGCACCGCGATGGACAAACTGGACTGCATGCGGACCTTTGCTGCGGTGGCGGCGCAGAGTTCCTTTACCGGCGGTGCCCGGCAAATGGGGATCAGCACCAAGCTGGCCAGCAAATACGTTGCCCGGCTGGAGGAGCAGCTGGGTGCGCAGCTGCTGAACCGCACCACCCGCAAAGTGACCCTGACCGATACCGGCCGCGCCTATCTGGAGCGCTGCCTGCCGCTTCTGGATCAATTCGACGAACTGGAGGACGTGGTGCAGCTGCGTCAGCAGGAGCTCGCCGGCCCTATCCGCATTACCGCACCTACCGGGTTTGGCAGCCGCGAACTGGTGGAGGCGCTGCAGCCGTTCCAGCAGGCGCACCCCAAGGTGTCGGTGGAGCTGGTGCTGTCCGACCGCCACCTGCCGATGCTGGAGGAGGGCGTGGACCTGGCGGTGCGTTTCGGCGCCTTGAAGGATTCGGCGCTGGTGGCGCGCAAGCTGTGCAATATGCGGTTGGTGGTGGTGGCGTCGCCGGAATATCTGGCGGCACAGGGCGAACCGGCAGAGCCGGAGGCGCTGGCAACCCACAACTGCCTGTTGCAGATGACCTCGCCCCAGCCGGACGCCTGGGCCTTTGGCAAGGGGGGTGGTCAAAGGACGGTGATCGTCGGCGGCAGCTTCCGCGCCAACTCGCCGAGGGCGGTCGCGCATATGGCTGCCAGTGGTCTCGGCATTGCCCGCTGCCCGCATTACACCGTGCTTCCGTTTCTGCGGGATGGCAGGCTGCAAGTGCTTTTCGAACAACAGGAAACTGACCCAACAACGCTTTATGCGGTCTATCCGTCCAGCCGCCATCTGACGGCGCGGATCCGGGCTTTGATAGACCATCTGGCCGCCTGTTTCAGGCAGGGCTGAAGACGTCTTGGCTCAGGTTTCGCAGCGCTGCTTCATCTTTCCCAAAATACTACGGAGAGCGCGAGGGGCTGGCGCCTCGCAACCGAAAAAGCGGTTGGCGGAAAGGTGCAGGCGCAGTTAGGGCAACAATATTGCCATATATATTTTATGCTTGAAATAATAATCCAAGCCTGCGTAGGCTTGTCCTGAGGGCTGGCGCAAGATCAGCCGGGGAGATGCGGGCTGCAGCGGGTCTTGGCTTCTGCCGGGGCGGCGTTAAAGTCGCAAGCATTTGAACAAGAACCCGGTCCTTAGGCCGGGGCACATTCTGGGAGGAAAGAACGTTATGAAGACCATTCGGATGCTCGCGATGGCAGCGGCGGTCCCGGCGCTGGCGGCTGCGGCCCAGGCCGACACCAAGATCGGCATGATCACCACCCTGTCCGGCGGCGGCGCGGGGCTGGGCGTGGATGTGCGCGACGGCTTCATGCTGGCGATCGAACAAGACGGGCGCGACGGTGTCGAGGTGGTGATCGAGGACGATCAGCGCAAGCCCGACGTTGCGGTGCAGATCGCCGACCGGATGATCCAGTCCGAGAAGGTCGACATCATGACCGGCATCATCTGGTCCAACCTAGCGATGGCCGTGATCCCGGCCGCCACCGCGCAAGGCGTGTTCTACCTGTCGCCCAATGCCGGCCCCTCGGCGCTGGCCGGCAAGCGCTGCCACGAGAATTACTTCAACGTCGCCTGGCAGAACGACAACCTGCACGAGGCTGCGGGTGCCTACGCGAATGATGCCGGTCTGAAGAACAGCTTTATCCTCGCGCCGAACTACCCGGCGGGCAAGGACGCGCTGACCGGCTATAAACGCATGTACGAGGGCGAACTGGCCGGTGAGATCTACACCAAGCTTGGCCAGACCGATTATGCGGCTGAAATCGCGCAGATCCGGGCGTCCGGCGCGGATTCCGTCTATTTCTTCCTGCCGGGCGGCATGGGGATTTCCTTCCTCAAGCAATATGCAGGGAGCGGTGTGGACCTGCCGGTGGTTGGCCCTGCGTTCTCATTCGATCAGGGCATTCTGCAAGCAGTGGGTGACGCCGCGCTGGGGGTGAAAAACACCTCGCAGTGGAACAAGGACATCGACAACGAGGCCAACGCTGCTTTTGTTGCCTCCTTCCAGGAGAAATACGGCCGCCTGCCGTCGTTGTATGCGAGCCAGGGCTTTGACACCGCCAACCTGATCCTGAGTGCGCTGGACAAGGCGGAGGCCTCTGACGCGGACGCCTTCCGCACGGCGCTGAAGGCGGCAGAGTTCTCATCTGTCCGCGGTGATTTCAAGTTTGGTGACAACCATCACCCGATCCAGGACATTTATGTCCGCGAAGTGATCAAGGAGGGTGACGTCTTCACCAACAAGATCATCGCCACCGGCCTGAGCGATCACGCCGACGCCTATGGCGGCGAGTGCAAGATGTAAGACTTGACCCCAGGCGGAGGCGCCAAGGCGCCTCCGTGAGCGGCAAAAGCTTCCCCTTCGGAAAATCAAATGACCTATATTCTAGTTCTGGAGCAGATCCTGAATGGGCTCCAGCTCGGGGTGATGCTGTTCCTGATGGCTGCCGGGCTGACGCTGGTGTTCGGGGTGATGGGGCTGATCAACCTGGCCCATGGCTCGCTCTATATGGTGGGCGCCTTTGCCGCCGCAGCGGTGGCGGGCTGGACCGGATCCTTCCTGCTGGCGCTGGCGGCGAGCCTGGCGGCCGCTGCCGCTGCGGGCGCGCTGATGGAGCTGGTGGTGATCCGGCGCCTTTACCGGCGCGACCATCTGGACCAGGTGCTGGCGACCTTTGCGCTGATCCTGATTTTCTCTGAGGGCACCCGCTGGCTGTTCGGCTCCTTCCCGCTGTTTCTGGATGTGCCGGCCTACCTGTCGGGGCCCGTCAGCCTGCCGGGCGGGATTGAGTATCCGCTTTACCGGCTGACGATCATCCTGATTGGCTTGGCAATCGCCGCCGGGCTGTTCCTGCTGATCGCCCGCACCCGCATCGGCATCCAGATCCGCGCGGGCGAGGCGGACCGGGAGATGATTGCCGCACTTGGCGTCGATATTTCCAAGCTCTATACACTCGTGTTTGCTTTGGGCGCGGCGCTGGCCGGGCTGGCAGGCGCGCTGGTGGGCGCGATCCAGTCGGTGCAGGTCGGCATGGGCGAGCCGGTGCTGATTCTGGCCTTTGTGGTGATCGTGATCGGCGGCATCGGCTCCATCAAGGGCGCCCTGGCCGGGGCGCTGCTGGTGGGGATGACTGATACACTGGGCGGCGTGTTCCTGCCGCAGCTGTTTACCCTGTTCATGGACCCGGCCAGTGCGGCCTCTGCAGGGGCGTCGCTAGCCTCGATGCTGATCTACATTCTGATGGCGGCAATCCTCTTGGTGCGCCCCTCTGGCCTATATGGAGGGAGCGCATGATGCTGACCCGTGAAAGCCTGCTCAACTGGGCCATGATTGCAGCGCTGCTGATCGTGCCGCTGGCGGCCTGGAGCCTGGATGAGCCGTTCATCATCACACTGGCGACCAAGGCTGCGATCCTGGCGCTGGCGGGCGTGGGACTGAACATCGCCCTTGGCCTTGGCGGGCTGATCAGCCTGGGCCATGCGGCGTTTTTCGGGATCGGCGGCTATGCTATGGGCATCCTCGCCGCCCATGCCCAGAATTATGAGCCGCTGTTTGAATGGCCGATCCTGTTCGAGGGCAGCAACCAGATGCCGCTGATCTGGCTGGTGGCGGTGGTCTTCAGCGCGCTGGCCGCGCTGGTGATTGGGGCGCTTTCCTTACGCACCTCGGGTGTCTATTTCATCATGATCACCCTCGCCTTCGGGCAGATGCTTTACTATTTCGCGATCAGCTGGAGCGCCTACGGCGGCGAGGACGGGCTGTCGATCTGGGTGCGCAATGATTTCCCCGGCCTCAACACGCTGGATCCGATCCAGTTCTTTGCCATTGCCTACGTGATCCTCTGCCTGGCGCTGGTGTTTGCTGCGCGGCTGGCGCGCTCACCCTTCGGGCTGGCGCTGGCAGCAGCGCGGCAGAATGAGGACCGGGTGCAGGCGGTTGGCCTGACACCGTTCACCTTGCGGCTGACGGCCTTTGTGATCTCCGGCGCCATCACCGGGCTGGCGGGCGCGCTGTTTGCCGATCTGAACCGGTTTGTCAGCCCCACCATGCTCAGCTGGCACACCAGCGGCGAGATCATGATTTTTGTGATCCTCGGCGGAGTCGGGCGGCTCTACGGGCCGGTTGCGGGTGCTGCGCTTTACATCATGCTGGAGCATCTTCTGGGCGGGATCAGCGACTACTGGCAGATCTTCCTGGGCGTGCTGCTGCTGCTCATCGTGCTGTTTGCCCGCGGCGGGCTGATCGGGGCCATTGCAGGACGGGAGAAGGCGCATGGCTGATGCGGTTCTGAAAACCAAGGGCCTCAACAAGAGCTTTGGCGCGCTGCAGGCGAGCAAAGATGTCTCGCTGGACCTGCGGCCCGGGGAAATCCACGCGCTGATCGGGCCGAACGGGGCGGGCAAATCCACCCTGATCAAGCAGATCGCGGGCAATATCGCGCCGGACAGCGGCGCGGTGGAGCTGCTGGGCCGGGACGTCACTGTGCTGGACACCGTGGCGCGGGCGCGGATGGGACTGGGGCGGACGTTCCAGATCTCGGCGCTGGCGATGGAATACACGGTGCTGCAGAACGCGGTGCTCGGCGCGCTGGGGGCCCGGGGCCGGCCGTTCCACTTCTTCCGCAACGTGATGAAGGATCCGGAACTGCTGGAGCAGGCGCGCGACGCGCTGGAGCGGGTGGGGCTGACTGACGATGCAAACCGCCGCACCGCCGACCTGTCGCACGGCCAGCGCCGCCAGTTGGAGGTGGCGGTGGCGCTGACGCTGAAGCCCAAGCTGTTCCTGATGGATGAGCCTATGGCCGGCCTGGGTGCTGCCGGGTCCAAGGCGCTGACCGGCTTTCTCGACGGGTTGCGGCAAGAGGCGCCGATCCTGCTGGTGGAGCATGACATGGACGCGGTTTTTGCCCTGGCCGACCGGATCAGCGTGCTGGTCTACGGCCAGATCATCGCCACCGGCACTGCGGACGACATCCGCGCCAATGCCGAGGTGCGCCGCGCCTATCTGGGAGAGGAGGACGCCGCATGAGCCTGCTGACCTTACACGGCGTCGAAGCCTCATACGGCCCGGCGCAGGCCTTGTTCGGTGTCGATCTGGAGATCGGCGAGGGCGAGGTGGTGGCGCTGATGGGCCGCAATGGCATGGGCAAATCCACCACCATCAAGACCATCTGCGGCATGCTGGGAACTTCCAAGGGCGAGCTGCAATTTGACGGCCATGACCTGCGCCAGCTGCCGTCCTACAAGATCGCGCGGCTGGGTGTCGGGTTGGTGCCCGAGGGACGCCGCTGCTTTGCACCTCTAACAGTGGAGGAAAACCTGATTGCCGCCGCCCGTTCCGGGCCCTGGGACATGAAAAAAGTGGCTGAGCTGTTCCCACGGCTGGAGGAGCGGCGCAGCCAGACTGCCGGGTCGCTGTCGGGCGGCGAGCAGCAGATGCTGACCATCGGCCGCGCGCTGATGACCAATCCGCGGCTGCTGATCCTGGATGAGGCGACCGAAGGCCTGGCGCCGGTGGTGCGGCAGGAGATCTGGGCCGCAATCGGCCGTCTCAAACGGGAGGCGGGGCTGGCCATTCTGGTGGTGGACAAGTCGCTGAAGGAGCTGTCAGCCATCGCCGACCGCACGGTGATCCTGAACAAGGGCAGCAACGCCTGGGAGGGGCGGATCGCCGAACTGCCGGCAGAAGTCGCGGACCGGTTCTTGGGTGTGTAATAGCTGCACGTAATGAGGATTATGTTAAATTTGAGGCCGCTGAGAAAGTAGATCGCAGGCAGGCTGAAGCTCTACTCCAGCCTGCCGCTTCTGGCTTATGCACTCAGGCGTTGCGGTTCTGAAACGAAGTCATAGCCCGCGGCTGCGTTTCCGCCGCCCAGGTCGAAGCGGCCAACGATGTCCGTCAGGCTGTGCGACTCATTCTGCAGCAGCTGGCTGGCGGCGGCGGCTTCCTCGGACATGGCGGCGTTCTGCTGGGTCATGCTGTCCAGCTGATGCATGGCGCCGTCGATCTTCTCCAAGCCTTCCGACTGGGCGCGCACGCCGTCTGCGATCTCCGTCACCAGCCCCGACACCGCCGAGACCTGCTCGATGATGCTGGTCAGCGCGTCGCCCGCGCGGCCGACCATGGCAACGCCGTTGGCCACGTGCTCCTCGCTGGCGGAGGTCAGCCCCTTGATCTGTCCGGCGGCGTTAGAGGCGCGCTGCGCCAGCGCCCGCACCTCTGAGGCGACCACCGCAAAGCCAGCGCCCGCGGGGCCGGCGCGCGCCGCCTCGACGCCGGCGTTCAGCGCCAGGAGATTGGTCTGGAACGCAATGTCGTCGATCATGTTGATGATCTTGGAAATCTCCGCCGAGGCTTCCTGGATCTGATCCATTGCCGCCACGGCGGAGGTTACCACATCGGTGCTTTGCTCTGCCTCGCTGCGGGCGCCGCGCATGGTTTCGTCCATCCGGCCCGCCCGGTCAGCGGTGTCGCGGATGCCGCCGGTCAGTTCGCGGATCGCGCCTGCGGTTTCCTCCAACGTTGCCGCCTGGCTTTCGGTGCGGTGCGCCATTTCGGTGGCTGCGCCGCGCTGCTCTTCTGAGAAGCGGCCGACGTTTTCCGCCGCGCCGACGACCTCTGCCATGGAGCCGCGCAGCCGCTCCAGGCTGCGGTTGAAGTTCTCCCGCAGGGTTTCGTAATGCCCGTCGAATGGCGCCTGGATGTCGCAGGCCAGGTTGCCGCGCTGCAATTCTGACAAGGCCGCGCTCATGCTTTCGACCACAGCTGCCGTGTGGCGGGCGGCCTCCACCTCGCGGGCGGCGGCCTCATCCGCTTCTTTCAGCTTGCCGCGGAAGGTGTCCAGGCTGCGGGCCAGGTCGCCCAGCTCGTCACCGCGTGCGAGGCCCTCAATTTCCGAAGAGTAGTCGGCATCGGCCAGCGCATTGGTGGCCTCGCGCAGGGCGTGGATCGGGCGGGTGACGCTGCGCGCGGCCAGCCAGGAGACCCCGATCGCCGCCAGGAGCGCAGCGCCGATCATGCCGGCGGCAATCAGGCGGATGCGCTCGACCACGGCAAAGGCGGCGTGTTCATCGGTTTCCAACACCAGCGACCAGTCAAAGCCGGGCAGGTTCAGAGGCATCACTTGGGCAATGGCGCGTTCCCCCAGCGAGGAGGGCACACCCTCGAACTGGGCCGCTTCCCGCGATGCCGCAGCCTGGGTCTGCGGCGTGTCCGGCATTTGCTGCAGCACCGGGAACAGGCCCTCGACCGAGGACGGGCTGCGGGCCACGCCGTCGCTGCTGACCACGTAAATATTCTGATGGGTGCCGCCGGACAGGTTGCTGGTCAGAGCTTTGACGACGCCGGCAGTGCCCAGCTGGATGGCAATCACCCCAGCAATTTTACCGTTCTTGGCGAACACAGGCGCGGCCATGAAGGCCGCGGCATCCGGGCTGTGGCCGTAGGCGGCGAAATCCGCGACAGCGACCGTCCCTGCCTCTGCTTCCAGCGCCGCACGGAACACTTGCGACAGGCCGCTGTCCGGCGACTCCTGGACACCGGTCATGAAATCGCCCCGCTTCTTCACCGAATAGACCACCTGCCCGGCGGGAGTGATCAGATAGAGGTCCTGATAGCCGTTGAGGCGCAGGCTTTGCAGGAAAGTGGGGTGATAGGTGACATGCGACTGATTGTAATAGGAGCCGTCACCCGCGTCCGTCAGCTCCTCCCGCTGGTCTGCGGCGTTGGGGTTTCCGGCGGCATATGTCTGTTTCAGATAGGCAATGGGGTCGTCTTCCTCGACCATGCCGATTACCCGCTCGAAGTTGCTGATCGCCCTGAACACTGCGGGCTGGCCTGCCAGGCTCGAGACATCGGAGCGCGCCGCCTTGATCAGGAACCCCAGCGCCTGGGCGCCGGATTTGGCCTCGATTTTCTGGGCGGCAAAGGCGTTTTCGCGGATGCTGCGCTCTGCCATGGAGTAGACCAGAAGCGACACGGTGACCAGGAAGACACCAGTCAGCACCACCATGATCAGCGGCAGTTTCAGTTTCAGCGGCAGTTTCGTTAGTCGGGGCATTGGCCAGGGTCTCCTGCGGTCTGCGGCGCCCGGGCAGACCGGGGCCTTGAGCAGTCATAATCCGGAAAGTCCTGAAAAAGTGTGTACCGCAAGCGGATCGCAAATGAAGTTTTCCTGAATTCCTGAGAAATGATGCCGCAAATTTGAAATGTGTGCGGGGCGGGTGCGAAACTTGCAGATTTGCCTTTTTATTATTGTTCATCTTGTTCCCATCAGCCCGCAGGCGGCTTCCTGCGTGACGCAAACCGTCAGGCCTTGACGTATTCACATTCGATGATCTTGCATCAGCGGGACGCATTCCAGGGCAGGCTTCAGACGGTGCCGGCGGCAGGTTTTCAAGTTGTCATTCCAGCCAAACCGGACCAAAAATCAGTCATGGACAAAAAAGATCATGAAATCCTTCGGCTGATACAGGCAAATGCCCAGCTCACCGCCGAGGCGATCAGCCAGGAAGTCGGCCTGTCCGCACCCGCGGTGCAGAAGCGGCTGAAGAAGCTGCGCGACACGGGCGTGATCGAAAGGGAGATTGCGATCCTCTCGCCGGCCAAGATGGGCCGGGAAATGACCGTCATCGTGCAGGTGGTTCTGGAGCGCGAAAGCCGGATGCATCTGGATGCCTTCAAACGCAAGATGCGCAAGGCGCCGCAGGTGCAGCAATGCTATTACACGACCGGCGAGGCGGACTTCATTCTGATGGTCATCGTCAAGGACATTAAGGAATACGAGGCCTTCACTCAGGAGTACTTCTTTGATGAATCCAATGTCAGCCGCTTCACCTCGTCGGTGGTGATGGACAGGGTCAAGGTTTCGCTGGACATCATCTGAGCCGCGCAGCGGCAATACCCGTCACACATCCGGCTTCCGAGCGGCATGCGCCGTGGTCAATTGGTCGAGAAACAGTCTGGTGATGCGGTTCATCGCTGGGCGCTTGCGGGTAACGGCGGCGAATTGGGTCCGGTAGGAGATTTTTTCCGGCAGCACTTTCTTCATCATGCCGTCGCGGACAAATTTCTCTGCCATATGGTCGGGCAGGAAGCCCAGGTAGCTGCCTGACATGATGAGGATTGCAAGAGCCTGTTCGTTCTGCACCTTGGCCGCGCGACGGAAGCCCAAGGTCTGGCCGACATGCAGGTTGGGGGAGTTCACCCGGATGCCCGCATAATTGGCCGCCCGCACATCCGCCAAGCTGAGACCGGATTGGCCGCAGTCCATGAAGGGGTGCCCTTTGCCGCAGTACAGGAACATGTCCTCGCCATAAAGCGGCGCGTAATCCAGGCTGGGGGAAGGCCGGTGCAGTGCCAGGATCCCAACGTCGATCTTGCCGCCGATCACATTGGTTTCAATCACGTTGGGCGGCTCCAGCGACAGGTCGATCTCAACCGCGGGCGCAGCCTTGTTGAAGGTGCGGATAGCGCCGGCGACATAGGCCTCGGGGTTTGAGGCGCATTGATCGAACAGGGCAATGCGCAGGGTGCCGGCCAGCTGCTGCTTTATCTCGTTCACTTCGGCCCTGAAGTCTGCAACGGACACCAGCAGGCCTTCTGCCGATTTCAGCACCTTGATGCCGTCATCTGTCAGCGAAAACCCAGCTGGTCCGCGGTTGCACAGTTTCAGGTCCAGCCGCAGCTCCAGGTCGGCGATGTATTTGGAAATCGTCGATTTACCGATATTTAACTCGGTTTCGGCTGCCGCCAGCCCACCGCTTTCGGCCACTGACTTGAACACTCGCAACAGTTTCAGGTCGGCATCGGCAATATGTTTGACCTGCGATTTCCGGTTCATTCTTAGGTTCGATGATTGTGAAACTTTGATTTCAAAAGTTTACATTCTAGAAACATAAAACGCAATGTAGCTTCCCGCAGACCAAGGACGGATCGGACTGGCAGTGACGCTGTGGAGGGCGGGCCAGCGCGCGCCTTGGGACCCAAGATGACAATACGGGAGGAAGTTATGTCATTTCTCAAGAAGGTCTGCACGCTGACCGCAGCCGTTTCTGCCGCCGCGATGCTGACCGCCGGTGCGGTGTCCGCCAAGAACTTCAAGATCGCCGTGGGCGACAGCGCGGGCAGCCCCCAGGAAGCCACCGGCAAGTTCTTCATTGAGGCACTGGAGGAAAAATCCGGCGGCAAGCACACCGCAACCCTGTTTTTGAACGGCCAGCTGGGCTCCGAGCAGGACACCGTCAACGAAGCTGCCATCGGCACCCTGGACATGTCGCTGCTGGCGATCAACAACGTAACCCCGTTCTCCCCGACTGTGGGCGTGTTCACCCTGCCTTACGTGATCCTGTCGCTGGAAGACGCGGAAACCCTGACACAAGGCCCCATCGGCCAGGAACTGACCGAAAACACCCTGCGCGATGCTGGCGTCCGCATCATTGCCTGGACCTACACCGGCTTCCGCCGCCTGACCAACTCCAAGAAACCGGTCACCTCGGTTGCTGATCTGCAGGATCTGGTCATCCGCGTTCCCAAGAACGAGATCATGATCGAGACCTACAAGTCCTGGGGCATCAACCCGACCCCGATGGCTTGGTCCGAGACCTTCACCGGCCTGCAGACCAAGGTGGTTGACGGTCAGGACAACCCTTACATGACCATCAACGCGATGAAGTTCTACGAGGTGCAGGACCACGTCACGAACCTTCGCTACATCTTCTCGATCGAGCCGCTGATCGTGTCCGAGGCCGTGTTCCAAGGGCTGACCGAGGAAGATCAGCAGATCATCCTGGAGGCGGGCAAGGAAGCGACCCTGAAGTCGGCCCAGTTCCTGCGCGACTCTGAAGCCGCGATCAAGGAAGAGCTGGTTACCAAGGGTATGGAGATCGTCGACCCCGAAAACGATGAAGCCGAGTTCATCGAGCTGGCCACCGGTGCCGTCTGGCCGCAGTTCTACGACTCCATCGGCGGTGTCGAGAAGCTGAACGCAGTGCTGACCGCCATCGGCCGCGACCCGGTCCAGTAAGCCTCTGGCCTGACAATCAAGACATAACGGAGCAGCGCTGCGGCGCTGCTTCGCTCAGGGGAGGAGTGCATCATGTTCTGGAAATTCCTGGACAATATAGAAAGTTATATCTGCCGCCTATTGCTGTCCGGCTTTGTCATTCTGCTGTTTGTGCAGATCGTCTCGCGCGAGATGTTCGGCCATTCGTTTTCCTGGATCGAGGAACTGTCGGTCTACATGTTCGTCTGGTTCGTTTACTTCGGCGCCTCTTATGCTGCGCTGAAAGGCGCGCATAACCGGGTCACCTTCCAGTTCAAGTTCCTGCCTGCGGGCTGGATCAAGTATATCGAGGCCTTCGCTGACCTCTTCTGGCTGTTCTTCAACTGCTATTTCCTGTGGCTGGCCACCGATTTCGTCTTCAACAAGATGAACAAGTTCTGGAAGTCGCAGACCTTGGGCATCGAGATGAAATACATCTACATGGTGCTCCCCATCGCTTTTGCTTTGATGACGATCCGCATCCTGCAGGTGAATTACCGCAAGCTGATCCTGGGTGAAGACATCCACGACCCCGACCAGATCGACCTTGATGAGATCAAGGGCGCCGCTGTCGCGGACAACCGCACGTAACCGCGAGGGACAGACCCATGGAAACCGAAATCGTCACGATCCTGTTCGGATCCTTTCTGCTGCTGCTGCTCCTGGGGGCGCCAATCACCGTTGCGCTGGGGGTGTCGTCGCTCTTGTCATTCCTCTATCTGGACGAAAACCCGATAAAATTCGTGCAGATCGCCTTTACTTCGGTTGGCTCCTTCCCGCTGATGGCGCTGCCTGCCTTTATCCTGGCCGGTGCGCTGATGGAGGCTGCGGGGATATCGAAACGCCTGATCAACGTGGCCGAAAGCCTGGCCGGGCCGTTCACCGGCGGGATTTCCGCCGCCACTGTGATGGCCTGCCTGTTCTTTGGCGCGATCTCAGGATCCGGCCCGGCCACCACGGCGGCCGTCGGCATGCTGATGATCCCTGCGATGATCGACCGCGGCTATGAGCGCGGTTATGCCTCTGCTGTCACGGCTTCATCAGGCGGCCTGGGGATCATCATCCCGCCGTCCATCCCGATGGTGATCTTCGGCATCGCCGCCCTGGGCTTTACCGCACCGCCGGAAGCGGTCGAGAAATTCGGCACCTTCCAGTCGGTGTCGATTTCGAAACTGTTCATCGCCGGCTTTGTGCCCGCCTTTCTAATTGCCACCAGCCTGCTGATCCTGAATTTCTTCATGTCGAAAAAACGCGGCTACAAGGGCTCTGCCGATGGCTGGTCGATCCGTAATGTCGGCTGTGAGATGTACCGCGGCTTCTGGTCGCTGATGGCGCCCTTGGTGATCCTGGGCGGTATCTACACTGGCTTCTTCACCCCGACCGAGGCCGCCATCGTGGCGATCTTCTATACCCTTGTGGTGGGTGTCTTCATCTACCGCGAACTGACCTGGTCGTCGCTGTTCCAGTCGCTGGAGGCCACCACATGGCTGACCGGCCGGGTGCTGCTGATCCTGTTCACCGCCACCGTGTTCGGCCGTCTGCTGGTAGAAAACCAGATCCCGGCGATCATCGCGGATAGCATGCTGAGCTTCACCCAGAACCTTTACGTGATCTGGGCGCTGATCATCTTCTTCCTGCTGTTTGTCGGCATGTTCATGGAGACCCTGGCCACCATCCTGATCCTGGTGCCGGTGATGCTGCCGGTGGCCTATTCGGTGGGCATCGACCCGATCCATTTCGGGGTGGTGATGGTCTGCACGCTGGGCATCGGTTTCCAGACGCCGCCCTTGGGTGAGAACCTGTTCATCGCTTCTGGCATCTCGAACATCTCGATTGAGCAGATCTCGCTGCGTGCGCTGCCCTTTGCGGCCGTGAACACGATTGCGATCTTCATCATCGCCTTCTTCCCGGAGCTGTCGCTGTGGCTGCCGCGGCTGTTCGGCTATTGACTCGAAGGGAGGCTGAGACATGAAACCGATGATCACAAACATCCTGTTTGCCACTGATCTGTCGCAGAACAACTCATATGCGCTGCGCCATGCGGCCAGCCTGGCACAGGCGACCGGGGCGGAAATACATGTACTGCATGTGAACCAGCCGATTTCCGAGGATGCGCGCATCACGTTTGAGATGTTCGTGCTGAACGACGAGACCCGCAAGACGGCGGCCAAGCGGCGGCATGAGATGGTCAAGCAGGTGCTGGCCGAGCGGCAGGCGCGGTTCTGGGCGGCGTTTGAGGGCGATGACGCGAAAATACGCGATCAGGTCACCTCGGTTGAGGTGACCGACGGCCACCCGGCAGAGGTGATCCTGCGCCGCTCGGTGGAACTCGGCTGCGACCTGATCGTGCTGGGCGCCCATGACCACGGGTTTTCACACACCTTCCTGGGCACGGTGGCCAAACGCGTTCTGCGCCGGTCGCAGATCCCAACGCTGGTGGTGCCTTTTCAGAACAGCGATGACGAGGACTGATCCTCCCCGCGGGCGGCTCCGCATGACCGCCTGCAAGGACCATCCCTGAAACAGGTGTCAGCCTTTTGCAGGGATGGTCCTGACCTCCGGATGCAAGTTTATGTAGGGAGTTGTTCCCAGATCGCAGGGAAACACACCCGGGGCAGCTACCGGATAGACCGCGCTGGCAATCGGCTCGAAGTCGGCGCGGAAATGGGCGGTGCTTTTCACGCAGATTGTTTTGAAGGCCGCGGGGTCCAGCCCGATATGGGTGAAATGCCCCAGATCGAGGCATTGGTTGCGGATGCTGGTGACGACCAGGGTAATATCTGCCTGGGTTTCCGCCAGCTGCAGCGCGGCTGACGGTCCAAGCGCCGCCACCCCGCCGCCGTACATCTTTCCAGTGTAGCGGCAAGTGCCATCGCCAAGCGCCAGTACCTTGAACGTTGCCTCAAACGGTTTGTCTCCCGCAACACCGGAGCGCCCGCCGAGAGCTGTACGGAACATACCGCCCTGCCCTGCCTCGTGCGCCGCCACGGCTGCTTCCGGGGCATGAAACAGCCCCATCAGCACACCCTGCGCCCCTGCTTCAGCCAATGCGGCCAAGAGTCCTGTTGTGTCTGAGGTGCCGCCGGCACCGGGGTTGTCCTGGACATCGGCCAGCACCACGGGCCTGCCTGCGCGCGGCTGGCAGGCGATCTCTGCCGCCTGTTCCGGTGACAGCATCGGGTGTGCCGACCGCGCTTCCAGTTCAGCGAACACTCCAGCGATATGGTCTGCCGCCTGCGCTGCGGCCGCGGCGGTCCGGGCATAGGCCACGCAGGAGGGCCGGGTGTCCGGAAAATCCGCCGCAGTGAACCCCAGCGCGATGTCTGCCAGCACGCCCGCCTGCTCCAGCGGCGGCAGCGCGGCATAAAGCTCCCGCCCCGGTGCGGCACCGGTGTATTGCGCGTGCAGAGGGATCAGGTAATCCATCTGCCGGAATGCCTTGTGCAGCCTGTCGCCAGTGAGCAGATGCTGCAAAACCGGCACGCAGCGCCCGCCGGTTTCAGCCATGTCAAGATGCGGATAGGTGCGGTAAATCGCGATGAAATCCGCAAGTTCCACCGACGCCGCAGAGATATTGGCGTGCAGGTCAAGGCTGACCACGATGGGCAGCTCCGGCCCGGCCCAGGCGCGCAGCCGCCGCAGGAGCTCCCCTTCGCCGTCGGGGTGGCTGTCGGTCACCATCGCGCCGTGCAGTTCCAGGAATATCCCGTCCAGCGGGCCCGCGGCGCGAAGGCCGTCCAGAATTTTGGCACAGACGGTTTCAAAAGCTTCATCGGTGACATGCGCCGAAGGTTCAGCCGCACTCCACAGGATGGGGGCTAGCTCCATTCCGGCTGCCTCCGCCGCTTTGGCAAAGCCAGCGATTGGCAGGTTCATGCCGCGGGTCTCCTCGATCACCGCGGCCCCGTGCAGCATGGCGGGCCAGGAATCCGCCATCTCAAACTCTGCCAGCCCGGCCTTGGTGGTGCCGAAGCAGTTGGTCTCATGCTGAAAGCCTGCGATGGCGATCCGCGGTTTGGCCTGCATCATGTGTGCTCCTGCGCCCAGACGGTTTGCCCGCGGCGGATTGTGCGGGTGACTTTGGTGGTTTCGATGGCATCCGGGTCGTCCAGCGGGTTGCGGTTCAGCACCGCGAAATCCGCAAGCTTGCCCGGCTCGATGGAGCCGCGGGAGTCCTCCTGAAACACCTGCCAGGCAGCGTCGATGGTCTGGGCGCGCAAGGCCGACAGGGCACTGATCCGCTGCGCCTCGCCCAGCCGCCGGCCGCTGGCCGTAAGCCGGTTCACCGCGCAATGGGCCAGGTGGATGGGCCGGGTCGGCGTGACGGAGGCATCGTTGTGGATGGTGTAGCGTACGCCATAGCGTTCGGCCGAGGCACAGGGGGAAATCCGCTCCGCCCGCTCCGGCCCCAGGAAAGTGTCGTAATGGCGGTCGCCCCAGAAATGCACATGCGCCGGAAAGAAGCTGACGGTCATCCCCAGTTCAGCCATCTGCTGCAATTGGTCGTCGCGCAGGGCTTGGCCGTGGATGATGGTGTGGCGGTGATCGGCACGCGGGTTGGCCTCCAGCGCCGCGGCCACCGCGTCGATGAACATCTGAGCTCCGGCATCGCCGTTGCAATGGCAGTGGATCTGGAAGCCCAGATCATGCAGCTTCTTCACTTCGCGGCGGTGTTCGGCGGCATCCGCATAAGACATTCCGCAGGGATGCGCCGGATCCACCGGCTTGTGGTACGGCGCGCTGAGCAAGGCGGTCTGCAATTGGAACGCCCCGTCGGTGAAAAGCTTGCGCGGCCCAAGGGTGAAATGCGGGTTGCCGGGCCAGTCGAGCGCCTCGGGGCCGCTGCTCAACTCCGGTTCCAGTTCCCCGATCGGCAGCAGCATCAGGTCGTAGCCGGGGTCCTGATCAGCGGGCAGCGAGGCGAAATGCCCAAGCATCTCCCGCGTGGCCCAGGCGTTCTGGGCGTAGGTGACGCCATGCGCAAGGTACTCGTCGCGGCAGCTGTTGAACCCGGCCCAAAACCGTTCGCGGTCGATCAGGAAATCGGTATCGCCCATTTCCCCCATCGCTGAGAGGCCCTCAATCAGCCCGGTCAGCGCGCCGGTCTCCGGGTTGCGCCCGAACCGTCCGCCCAATGGATCGGGCGTGTCCCGATTCACGCCGTGACGCGCCAGCGCCAGTGAGTTTGCAGACCCGTTGTGGCCGGAGGCATGGATCACCCAGACCGGATGTTCGGTTGAGACGCTGTCCAGCTCAGTGCGTGTCGGCATCCTGCCCTCGGCAATGGCGGTGTTGTCGAACAGCACCCCCATCACCCATTCGCCGACGGGCGTTTCCGCCGCCTTGGCCCGCAACCGGGCCAGCACGGTGGGGATGTCCGGACAGTCGCCGCTGGGGGCAGAGGCGAGGTTCACCCGGAACAGGCGGATGAAGCCCGGATCGGGGAAATGCCCGTGCGGGTCGATGAAGGCGGGGATCAGGGTCTGGCCCTGCAAATCCACTTCAACAGTGCCCGCAGGCATCTGCACGCGCAGGTCCTCCTCAGGGCCAACAGCGCGGATGATCTCGCCTTCGGTCAGCACCGCTTGGGCGCAGGAATTGGCCGTGTCCATCGTCAGGACAGCGCCGTTGAAATACAATGTGCTGGTCATGGTCTTTCAGGTGTTGAGGGGTTTCGGGCGGAGAGCCGTCAGCTCAAGGGCGCAAGGCAGCGCAACCCGTGGCCGTTTTCGACCTCCCATTGCGGGGTTTGACTGCAGACCTCCTGCGCGAAGGGGCAGCGTTCGCGGAACTCGCAGCCCTTGGGGCGGCGCAGCAGGCTGGGCGGCTCGCCTTTCAGGGCGATGCGCTCCAGCCGGGCATCGGGGTCGGGCTCCGGGTTCGCGGACAACAGGCACCGGGTATAGGGATGGAGCGGTTCCTTGAAGATGGCCTCGGTGGTGCCTTCCTCGACCAGGCGGCCCAGGTACATGATGCCCATCCGGTCGGCCACGTGGCGCACGACATTGAGGTTGTGGGTGATGATCACCATCGCCAGCCCCAGCCGTTCGCGCAGGTCGTTCATCAGGTTCAGAAGCTCCCCCTGCACCGAGACGTCCAGCCCCGCGGTGGGTTCGTCTGCCAGGATCAGCTTGGGCTCCAGCGCCAGTGCCCGGGCCACGCCCACCCGCCGTGCCTGCCCGCCGGACAGCTGATAGGGATAGCGGTCGGCGAAATGCGCAGGCAGGTTCACCATTTCCAGAAGGCGTTTGGCCTCAGCGTCCAGATCGCGGTCCTTCATGCCCTGGATGCGGTAGGGTTCGGTGATCAGGCTGCGGATCGGCAGGCGCGGCGACAGGCTGCCGACCGGGTCCTGGAACATCATCGCGATGTCCTTGCGCAGGGGGCGCAGTTCCCGCTCCGAGGCGCCGCGGATTTCCCGGCCCTCGAAGGTGACGGAACCCTCCTGCGCCGGCGCCAGACCGGCAAGTGCGCGGATCACCGTGGTCTTGCCAGAGCCGCTCTCACCCACCAGCGCATAGGTCTCGCCCTGCTCCACGGTGAAGCTGACACCGGCGAGCACATTGACCGGGCCATAGCTGGTCTTGAGGTCTTTTACATCCAGCAGGCTCATTCTGCGGCCTCCTTGTGGTTCAGCCAGCAGGCAGCGTGGTGGCCCAGTTTCAGCTGCTCCAGCGGCGGCACTTGCGACGCACAGCGCGGCATCGCCTGGTCGCAGCGGTCGCGGAAGATACAGCCGCCGGGCAGGTTGGCCAGATCCGGCACCTCGCCGGGGATCGTTGGCAGCACGCGGGCGCGCTCCTTGATGTGGCCCGGGTCGCAGTCGATCAGGCGGCGGGTGTAGGGGTGCTTGGGATCGTGGAAGATCTCGCGCACCTCGCCGCTTTCGACCACGGCGCCCGCATACATCACCACCACCCGGTCGCAGAGCTCGGCAATCACTCCCAGATGGTGCGAAATGAACAGGATGGCGCAGTTGAATTCCTGCTGCAGCTCCTGCAGGCGCTCGATGATCTGCACCTCCAGCGTGGCATCCAGCGCCGTGGTCGGTTCATCCGCGATCAGCAGGTCCGGTTCCGACATCAGCGCCATGGCGATGGCGATGCGCTGGCGCATACCGCCCGAAAACTCATGCGGAAACTGGTTCAGCCGTGCCTCCGGGTCAGGGATGCCCACCGCGCCGAGCATCTGCGCTGCGCGGGCGCGTTTTTCGGCCTTGGACGCCTTGGAGCGGTGCTGGATATCCAACATCTGCTGGCCGATCGACAGCACCGGGTTGTGGGTCTGCATCGGGTCCTGAAACACGATGGAGATGTCTGCACCGCGCAGATCGCGCATCTTGCGTTCGGGCAGCTGCAGCAGATCCTGGCCCTTGAACCGCACTTCGCCCTGGCGGAAACGGGTGTTCGGGGCTGTCAGCCGCAGGATCGAGGAGATCAGGGTGGACTTGCCGCAGCCGCTTTCGCCGACGATGCCGACAATCTCGCCCTTGCGGACGTCAAAGGAGATATCGCGCAGGGCCTTCAGGTCGCCGCGGGCGGTCTCATAGTCGACGCTGAGGCGGTCGATTTCCAGAAGCGTATCAGTCATCGCTGTTTCCTCAGTTTCGGGTCAACCACGTCGCGCAGGGACTCGCCCAGGAAGGTGAAGCCAAGCGTTGCCAGGATGATTGGCAGCCCGCCGCCCACCACCAGCCAGGGGGTTTGGCGGATCAGCGAGTAGCCGTCTTTCAGCAGTGCGCCCCAGCTGGGTGTCGGCGGTTTCACCCCGAGGCCGAGGAAGGACAGCCCGGCCTCCAGCGCGATCACGGTAGGGATGTCCATCGCCGCCAGCACCGCCAGCACGCCGACGATATTGGGTAGCATGTGCACGCCCAGAATGCGCTTCATGCTGGCGCCCATGGAGCGTTCGGCCAGGATGAACTCGGAATTGCGCAAGGTCAGTGTCTGGGTGCGTGCTACCCGGCCATAAGTCGGGATGGAGGTCGCCATGACCACAAACACCACGGTCTGCAGGCTTGGCCCCACCAGTGCCACTACGGCCAGGGCAAACATCACGGTCGGGAAAGAGCGGATGGTGTCGAAGAAGAGCATCAGCAGGTTGTCGAGCCATTTCGGCCCGTAGCCAGCGATCATGCCCAGGGTCAGGCCAATGGCCATGGCACCGAACACCGCGGGCAGGGCAACCTGCAGCGCCACCTGGCCGCCCGCAATAACGCGGGAAAAGGTATCGCGGCCCAGCTGGTCGGTGCCCAGAAGATGGGTCCATGAAGGTCCCTGCAGGCGTGACTTGATGTTCATGCCAACCGGATCGAAGGGCACGATCCAATAGGCGAAGATGGCGCAGAACACGATGGTGCCGACAATGATCAGCCCCATCAGCCCCAGCGGGTCGCGGGCGACGCCGTGGATGATCTGGCCCAGTTCGGAACGGGATTTTGCCATATCTTACGCCCTCCTTATGCTGCCGTGCGGGCGCGGGGATCGAGCCAGGCGTTAATCAGGTCGGCCAGCGCGGTGGAGACCACAAATAGGCCGGTCGAGATCAGCACCGATCCCATCACGATCGGGTAGTTGCGGGTGGTGATGCTGTCGATCACCAGCTTGCCAAGGCCGGGGCGGGCAAAGACGATTTCGGCAAAGACGGCAGAGGACAAAAGGAAACCCATGCCGACGCCGATCACCGTGACCACCGGCAGGATGGCGATGCGCAGCGCATAGACCATCACCACCCGGCGCTCATGGATGCCAAAGGCGCGGGCGGTGCGGATGTGGCTCTCGCCCATCACCTCCAGCATCGAGGCGCGCACCAGCCGGGCGATATAGCCGACCCAGCTGAGGCCGATGGCAAAGGCGGGCAGCACCAGGTGGTCAAGACGGCCCCAGAAACCCTCGCCTGCGCCGATGGCCGGGAACCATTGCAGGTTCACCGCAAAGATCAGCAGCGACAGCAGCGCGACCACAAAGGCGGGCGCGGCAACGAAGCTGACGGAAACGGCGGCGGTAATCCTGTCGATCAGCGTATTGGGGTGCGCGGCAGCATAGGCGCCAAGAGCGATGCCCAGGGTGGCGGACCAGGCGATTGAACCCAGGATCAGCCACAGAGTGTGCGGTAGCTGTTCAAAGACAATTGCCGTCACCGAGCGGCCCGAGAACACGTCGATCCCCAGGTCGCCCTGCATCAGGTTGCCATAGAAGATCAGCAGCTGTTTCCAGATGGGCTGATCCAGCGCCAGTTCCGCCGTCAGCCGCGCCTGCAGCTCTGGCGTGGCGCGCGGGCCCAGCATGATCTGGACCGGATCGCCGGGCACGGCGCGGATCATCAGGAACATGACGGTGACCGCCACGATCAGGATCAGCAGTGCCAGCCCGAACCGCCGGGTTGCATATAGTAACATGGCCGCATGGCTCCCTTGTCTTCGCTGTGCGGATAAAAACGGCACGGCTGCGCCGCATTTAGCAGCCGTGCCAGGTCAGGCCCGGGGGGAGGACCGGGCCTGAGGGGAGGATCAGGCCTTGCCGAAGTAGCGCAACAGCGCCAGCCCGTCGGGCCGCAGCGCCGGCACAACACCCGCCGAGTGGATCACTGGCGTCGCCTCATGGGTCAGGAACCGGTAGGCGCCGCTTTCCTCCATCAGATCTTGCGCCCGCCGGTACATTTCGTCCCGTTTGGCCAGGTCGGTCAGCTGCGAGGCCTCGGCGTGGATCTTGTCGAACTCGTCGTTGCTGAATTGCTCCCAGTTCCAGTGGCCGACCTGTTCGGTGGTGAACCAGGAGGTTGCGTAGTAGGGATCAGGCGTCATCGAGTAGCGGTTCAGCACCAGCTGCAAGTCCTCGTTGTCGGCGCTGGCCCAAAAGGCACCGGATTCCAGCACGTTGACCTCAACCGTGATGCCGATCTGCGCCAGCGTCGCCTGGATCACCTGCGCCGCGGTGGTGAAGGTGGTCTTGTTCAGCGTGTCGAGCTTCAGCGTGACGTTGGTCTCACCGGATTCGGCCAGCAGTTCCGCTGCCTTGGCAAAATCGGCCTGCGGTGGAACCAGCGATTGCGGGCGGTGGCCCGCCAGGCCCGGCGCGATGATGCCGGTCGAGGGCTCGACGGCACCGAAATAGGCAGCTTCCAGGACCGAAGGCACGTCAATCGCGTGCTGGATCGCCTGGCGTAGTTTCTTGTTCTGCAGCTTGGGGTGGTCCAGGTTCATGCCGAGCCATGCATAATACAGCGACGGGTACTCCAGCAGCGTGCCGCCATTGGGCACACCGGTGCGGTAACGCTCGACAGAGCCGAGCGAGACGCGGGTGAAATCCAGTTCCCCGGCTTCAAAGGCGATTTCAGCGGTGTTTTCATCGTCGATCGGCAGGATCTCAATGGTGTCCCATGCCGGCGCTTCGCCCTTCCAGTCCGGGTTGCGCTTGAGCACGGTCTTTTCCTTCGGCGACCAGCTGTCGCGCAGGTAGGGGCCGGATTCCGCCAGCGGATCGGTGGTTGCCTTGCCGCCTGCGGCCTCCCAGGCCTTTTTCGACACGATGTTGCCGGTGATATAGGGCAGCGCAATGGACCACAGCGGCGCAAAGGGCTCTTTCAGCACGATGGTGCCTTCCCGTTCGCCGGTCACTTCCACATGGCTCAGCGGCCCCATGTCGGGCTTGTTGGGGCTGTCGGTGGCCTCGTCCACGATCCGTTCAAAGCTGAATTTCACGTCTTCGGCAGTCATTGCCCCAAAGCCATTGGTGAACCCGATGTCGTCGCGCAGCGCGAACTTGATGTGGGTGTCGTCACCCTGCTCGATCATCGCAGCGGCGTCCATCTGCCAGTCCCATTCGCGGCCGGGCTTGTACTGGATCAGCTTGTTGTAGATAGAGGCGTGGATTTCCTCGTCGATCACGCCCTTGGAAAAGGCCGGGTCGATGCTTTGCATGTCGCCGTAAGAGCGCACCCGCAGGGTGCCGCCCTCTGCCGCCATGGCGCGGCTGCCCAGGCCCATGGGCAGCGCCGCCGCCGCCCCCAGCGCCGTGGCGCCCTTCAGAAATCCGCGGCGTCCCAGCGCCGTCTTGGTCCATTCGATCTTCATGGTGTCCTCCCTTGGATCAGATCAGCTCCGCCCGTGCTCCTCCGGTCTGCTTGCGCCTCGCGGCGCAGCCCTTGGTGGGTCTTTCAGCAGGTTTCGGTTTCCCCAAGTCCAGACGGCTTGGTTACAGAAAACGCCTGTTTCGCGGATTGAGGAACTGTGCAAACATGCGCGAACCGGCGCGGCATGCATCATCATCGCGTCAGTTCGCGAAAGGAAATCGGCCATGCCGGAAAATTTTTCTGAAAACCTGCGTTCGCTCTGCGCCGAACATGGCAGCATTGCGCAAATCTGCCGCGAGGTCGGAATCAACCGGCAGCAGTTCAACCGCTACCTCAACGGCTCCAGCCTGCCCGCAGCCCACAACCTGCGCCGGATTGCCCGGTATTTCGAGATCCCGGAGGCGCGGCTGTTTGCTCCGCAAGCCGAGTTCGAGGCACAGCTCAGCGATGCAGCGCGCTCGTCACCGCCGGGTCCAAGCGACAGTTTCCTGGAGCCGTTCCGCGGCCAGCAGCGCAATCTGAAGCGCTATCTGGGCTTTTATCATGCCTATTTCCGGACGCCCTCCTGGGGTGAGGGGATCTTCTGCTCCCTGACCCGTTTCTACGAAAAGGATGGGTTTATCCTGTCGCGCAACCTGGAAATCGCTCATGATCCGGAGCAAAGCATCCGGCAAATCTCGCGCTACGAAGGCATGGTGACCCAGCGTGGAAACCGGCTGTTCATCACCGAGCATGAGCGCGCCCATGAAGGCAGCGTGGCACAGACCATCCTTTTTTCCGCCCACCGGCAGCAACTGAAGTACCTGCGCGGCATGACAATGGGTTTGGCCTGGCGCCCCTTCCCGCGGCCCTATGCGGCCAAGGCAATCTGGAAACGGCTGGATGAACGGGTCTCGGCACGCGAGGCGATTGCCGCCTGCGGGGTCTATCCGGTGCGGAGCACCCGGATAGACCCGACAGTGCGGAACTATCTGGCGACACCGGACAAGGAGGATTACCCGGAGATGTCCGGCAGCGTGCTGCTCTGAACAGTTCCGCCCCGCAAACGCCCCTGCGGCCGGGCAAAACTTTTCCGCAAAAGTTTTGGCAAATTCCTTGGCCAAGGAATTTGGCCCGGGTCATTTCAGCGGTTTGTCTCTTCCAGGGCGTCCTCATCCTGCTCAGGCATTTCCTCGATCAGGCGTGTCTCCAGCAGCTGTCCGTTGCGGTAGAGCACGGGGGTGGCGACGGCTGCGATGTGGCTGTTGAACTCGCGCAGGGCCCGCAGCGTCTCCAGGTGGATGTCGGACGTCTCGAAACTCTCCCGCCCGCCGTTTTGCAGCCGGCTCAGGTGGCGCTTGCGGCTGTCATGCTCCATCCGTTTCAGCTCGGTTTTTTCGAGGCTCAAGAGCCGGGCGCTCTCCAGATCGTCGGAGATCAGCACGTTGGAGGCCAGCTGCAGATTGGCCTGGATCGCCTCATGCATGCGGGTGATTTCCAGCCAGCCGTCCTTTGAAAAGCTGAGGCCTTTCTTGGTCATCTCCCCCGCCAGCACCGTCAGGCGGCGGGCGACCACGTCGCCTGCGGTTTCCAGCCGGATGGCGTATTCCATCAGGCTGCGGGCGGTCTTCAGCTCATCCTTGCTGAACGCCTCTTCTGGGATCGCGGCCACATAGCGGCGGATGCCGGAGAGGCAGGCGTTGACCTCCCCGTCCATCATCTGCACCGCCTTGATCTGCTCCTTGCTGCCGCCCCGGTACAGCTCCAGCACCGGCCGGAACATGGCGCCGACCT
>NZ_JBFCVS010000018.1:0-76236 GCF_040704725.1 Leisingera sp. JC11 | reverse complement strand
GCGCCGTGGACGGCCGCCAAAGACAAGGAATGGAGCCGCTGATCACTGACGCCGGCTGATCACCGGGACCAAGCAAGTGGGGAATTTTACTTCGGCACTTTTGGGGAAAGTTCAAACGGCGTTGACACTGAACTGCTCGGAGGTGCAGGACGGCACGCAGATGTGGTGTCTGATTTAATGCAGGCGGGCAAGTTTGCTCAGGCGCTTGCGCTTCTTGTGCCCAAACTGCAGCGGGATCCTACCAGCATCCAGGCGCTTGACCGCGCTGCCACCTGCTATCTGCAGCTCGGCGACAATCAAACGGCTGCCAAACTGCTGGAGGTGCTGCTGGAGAACAACCCGGACCTGCCGCAGGCCTGGGGGAAGCTAGCCGCCGTGCGGGCCACCTCCGGCAGCAAGGCAGAGGCAGCAGAGGCATACCGCCGGGCACTGGCCCTGCAGCCAGGTGACATCGGGTTGCTGGCGGCTTTCAACCAGTTGCAGACCTTTGCCAGCGGAAGCAGTTTCGCGGCCCGGTTGCGGGCCGCCCTGGAGGACGTGCAAATGTCCCGGGAGCACCGGATCCTGGCTCATTTCGCGCTTGGCAGCATCGAGGACAAGGCAGGCAACACTGCGGGCGCCTTCGACCATTATTGCCGCGCCAATGGGCTGACTGAGGAGGCCTATGACGCGGAGCTTATGGAGGCGCGCATAGAGGCGCAGCTGGCGTCGAGGTGGAGCGGGGGCAATGGGGAGGAGGATCCGGAAAGCCCACGCTTGCTGTTTGTGACCGGCCTGCCGCGCAGCGGCACTACGCTGCTGGAAGCCTGCCTGACGCAGCATTCTCAGGTTGCCAGCATCGGCGAAAGTACAGCGCTGTCCAAAACTGCAAGCGCCGTCCGGCAGCATATTGCTGTGCAGCACGGTGACAGCGGGTGGTGGAACTGGCTGGGCCGGCTGGGCACCGATGATTTGCTGAAGTTCCGCAACCTGTTCTGGCAGCTTGCTTTTGACCAGGGAAAGCCGGACAAGCCGGTTGTTGTCGACAAGATGCCGCTGAACGTCTTTGAAATGGGCCTGGCTCAGCTGCTGCTGCCGAACGCCAGGTTTCTGTTTCTGTCGCGGCATCCGCTGGACACAGGGCTGTCCAATTTCATGATGAACTTTGCGTATGGCAACAGGTTTTCCCAACGGCTGGACTGGATTGGCCACATGACCCGCTGCGTGTACCGCTCGGCGCTGGATTACCAGGCCAAGCTGGGGAAGGCACTGCGTGTGCAATCATATGAAGAACTGGTGACCAGCCCCGAGTTGCAAATCCGTGCAATACTTGAACATGCAGGCCTGGCGTGGGAAGCGGGCTGCCTCAATCCGGAGCAGAACGCGCGTATGGTAAGAACAGCTTCGCTGATGCAGGTGCGGCAGGCAATTAATACCAGAGGACTGGGAAAATGGCGCCGCTACGAGGAACACCTGCAGCCGCTCATTGATGCCCTGGGCGGAGAGGAATGGATCCGCCAGTGGGAGCAATGGGACCGGAATGCGGCCGGGACAGGCCAGTTTGACCCCTGCCGGAAAAAGTAAATGGCAGGCCGGAGCAGCCTGCCATTTCTTCGCTGAACTTCATGACAAAGCCGGGGCGTTGCAACCCCGGCTTTGCTGTTTCTGATGCGGCTTGGCTGCCGGAACGCAGGCTATTCCGCTGCGACCTTGATCACCGGCTTCATGCGCTCCAGCACTTCGTCGCTGAGGTGGCATTTGATCTGGTGGCCGCCGTCCAATGTGCGCACCGGCGGGACTTCCTTCTCGCAGAGGCCGCCCGGCACTTCGGACTTCCAGCGGCAGCGGGTCTGGAACGGGCAGCCCGGCGGCGGATTCATCGCCGAGGGGATGTCGCCTTCCAGAACGATGTGCTCTTTCTCCACCGAGGTGTCAGCAATCGGCACGGCCGACAGCAATGCCTCTGTATAGGGGTGGTAGGGCGGCGCGAAGACCTGATCGGTATCGCCCAGTTCCACCACATGGCCCAGATACATCACCATCACCCGGTCGGAGAGGTACCGTACGATCGACAGGTCGTGGGAGATGAACAAGAGCGTGGTCTTCTCGTTGCGCTGGATCTCCATCAGGAGGTCGGTGACCGCCGCCTGCACCGACACGTCGAGCGCCGAGACGGGTTCATCCGCCACCACGATCCGGGCGCCGCCGGCAAAGGCGCGGGCGATGCCCACACGCTGCTTCTGGCCGCCCGACAGCTGCCGCGGCATGCGGTCGGCAAAGGCGCGGGGCAGTTTCACCAGGTCCAGAAGCTCCAGCATCCGCTTGCGGCGCTCGGCCTCGGAATTGCCGATACCGAAGATTTCCAGCGCCCGCATGATCTGGCGGCCGACGGTCATTGACGGGTTCAGCGTGTCGAACGGGTTCTGGAACACCATCTGCACGTCGGAGACGGTCTTGGTATCGCGCTCCTCGATCGGGATCTGCTCGATGTTGCGGTTGTCGAGCAGGATCTGGCCCTCGGTGGCGGTTTCCAGCCCCATCAGCACCTTGGCGAAGGTGGACTTGCCGCAGCCGGATTCGCCGACGATGGCCAGGGTTTCGGATTCCCGGGCCTCGAAACTCAGCGTCTCGTTGGCCTTCACCACCTTGGTGTCGCCGCCGCCGAACAGGGCGTTTGCAGCCACCTCGTAGTATTTCTTGAGGTTGTCCATCTTCAGGACCACCTTGCCCGGTGCGGTCTTTTCCTTCTGCTCGCCCACCGTGATCGGCGCATTCCAGTCGATTTCCTGGAACTTGAGGCAGCGGGTCTCGTGCCGGTCGTTGCCGTGCACGGGCGACATCGGGATCACCATGTCCTGATCGCAGCGGCCTTCCTCGAAATAATCGCAGCGCGGGCCGAAGTTGCAGCCGGGCGGGCGTTCGTGGGGCAGGGGGAAGTTGCCCGGAATGGCCACCAGCGGGCGTGAGTTCTTGTCGGCGCCGGGCAGCGGGATCGAGCGGAACAGCGCCTGGGTATAGGGGTGCTGCATCTCGTCGAACACATCGTGGATCGAGCCGCGCTCCACCGCCTCGCCGGAGTACATCACGCAGAGGCGGTCGCAGGTTTCCAGCACCAGGCCGAGGTTGTGCGAGATGAACAGCATCGAGGTGCCGTATTTCTTGCCCAGATCCTTGACCAGCTCGACCACCGCGGCCTCTACCGTCACGTCGAGCGCGGTGGTGGGTTCATCGAGGATCAGCAGCGACGGTTTCGACATCAGTGCCATCGCAATCACGATCCGCTGCTGCTGGCCGCCCGACAGCTGATGCGGGAAGGAGTTCAGCATCCGCTCCGGGTCGGGCAGGCGCACGTCAGTCACCACTTCCAGCGCACGCTGGTAGGCTTCCTTTTCGCTGACGCCCTCGTGGATCATCGGCACTTCCATCAGCTGCTTGCCGATCTTCATCGCCGGATTGAGCGAGGCCATCGGCTCCTGATAGATCATCGCGATTTCGTTGCCGCGGATGTCGCGCAGTTCTTCCTTGCTCATTTCCGCAAGGTCGCGGCCCTTGAACTTGATTGTGCCGCCGACGACACGGCCGTTCTTGCCAAGGTCCTGCATGACGCCAAGCGCCACAGTGGATTTGCCGCAGCCGGATTCCCCGACAAGGCCCACCGCCTCGCCAGGTTGCACAGCCACCGAGAAGTCCATCACAGCGGGGATTTCGCGCAGGCGGGTGAAGAAGGAGATCGACAACTTGTTAATCTCAAGGATCGGGCCGTCGTAGTCTGCCAGTTTGTTCATGTTCTTTTCTCCCTGTTGGAGCGGGAGGGGAAGATATCCCCTTCATCTGGCTCCAATTTACCGGGGGACCGGGCGGGCCGGTCCCCCAGCCGGATCAATCCTTCAGGCTTTCTTCGCGCAGGCCGTCGGCCAGCAGGTTCAGACCCAGAACCAGCGTCAGCAGCGCAAAGGCAGGCGGCAGCGCCGGGTGCAGGTAGATCGACAACAGCTTGCGGCCGTCATTGATGGTCGACCCCCAGTCCGGGCTTTCCGGCGGCAGGCCGAGGCCGAAGAAGCCCAGGGTCCCCAGCAGGATGGTGGTATAGCCGATGCGCAGGCAGAAATCGACGATCAGCGGTCCGCGGGCGTTGGGCAGGATCTCCCACAACATGATGTACCAGGGGCCCTCGCCGCGGGTCTGGGCCGCCGCCACGTAGTCGCGGGTTTTGATGTCCAGCGTCAGGCCGCGCACGATACGGAACACCGTTGGCGAGTTGACGAAGACCACCGAGACGAACACCACCAGGATACCGCCGGGGATGTCGAACATATCCATCACGCGGGGCAGGCCCGGGATCGAATAGGCTGGTGTATTGATCAGGTAGCCGCCGTTGGAGACCAGCTGCAGGTAGAACCAGATGATGATCCCCAGAACCAGCGGCAGCACCAGGTTGCGCACCTTGGGCCGAGTGTAATAGCGCGAGTTCAACAGCACCCCGACAAAGACGATCGGGAAGATGAACAGAACAATCGCCATGTAGTTCGGAACACCGGTGGCGACGATTTCGGGCGTGACCAGCAGGTAGAACAGCAGGATCACCGGGAAAGCCAGGATCAGGTTGGCGGCAAAGGACAAAGTGGTGTCCAGGCGGCCGCCGTAATAGCCCGCGGGCAGGCCCAGGGTGATCCCCACCATGAAAGCGAAGACAGCTGCCATCGGGGCGATCTTGATGACTTCCCAGGCGCCTTTGACCAGGCGGCTGAAGACGTCGCGCGCCAGGTTGTCTCCACCCAGCAGGTAGTAGGGGTAGTCCGCTTCGGTGGCGCCGTTCATCGGGGTGCCGGGCACTTTGTTCTTCATGCCTGAGACCTGAACCAGCGGGTCATGGGTGATGATCATGTCCATGGCACCGTAGATGCCGGTGAACACCCAGAACATCACCAGGCCAAAGCCGATCATGCCGATGGGGCTGTCAAACAGCTTGCCGTAAAGACCCAGCCGCCGCTTGAAGCCGATGGAGGCCGCGAAGAGGATCACCAGCGAAAACCAGACCGGGGACAGCTGGTAGATGATACGCCCCGCAATTTCGAATGTGCTAAGAGGTTCCATGCTCTGCTGCCTTCCTTAAGAGATCCGGATACGCGGGTTCAGGTACACATAGCCGATATCGGAGATCAGCTGGGTGACCAGCACCACGAAGACTGAGACCACAGAGACGGCCAGCAGCAGTTCGATGTCGTTGTTGCCTGCGGCTTCCACCAGGATCCAGCCGAAGCCCTTGTAGTTGAACAGGGTTTCGACAATCACCACGCCGTTCAGCAGCCAGGGGAACTGCAGCATGATAACGGTGAAGGGGGCAATCAGCGCGTTGCGCAGCGCGTGCTTCAGAACGATGTTGTGGAAGCTCACGCCCTTGAGGCGCGCGGTGCGGATGTATTGCGCAGTCATCACCTCGGTCATAGAGGCGCGGGTCATCCGGGCGATATAGCCCATGCCGTAAAGCGCGATGGTCAGCACCGGCAGGAAGAAGTTCTCGAAGTTCGGGTTGTCCATCGCCGAGGTGGCGGTGCCCTTGAACCACTTCAGCCCGACGGTGGAGGAGGTGAAGACGGCGATGAAAATCACGCCGGAGACATATTCGGGCGTTGCCGTGGTCAGGATTGAGGCGGTCGAGAGACTGCGGTCTGTGGCCGACCCCTCGCGCATCCCCGCCAGCACCCCGATGATCAGGGCCGAGGGCACCATCAGCACCAGCACCCAGAACATCAGGCGGCCGGTATTGCCCAGGCGTTCGGCAATGATGGCAGAGACTTCATCCTTGAACCGGGTTGAGTAGCCCCAGTCGCCTTGCAGAATGCCGCAAAAGGTCGGGGCTTCAGCGGCTTCCTCGGCGCTAACTTCGCCAGTCATGCAGCGGCCGGTGAACCCTTTCTCGGTCTCCCGGGTCCAGCCCGGCAGAACGCCCAGCCATTGCCCGTATTTCGAAACCATGGATCCGCCGTATCCGTTGGCGTCCAGCCAGCTGGCCACGGCCTCGTCCGACATGCGGAAGTTGCCCTGGGTTTTGGCGAGTTTTTCGAGGTTGGGGTAGAGGTTCGTCAGGAAGAACACGATGAACGTCAGGCACAGGGCCGTCAGCAGCATCACGCCCGAGCGGCGGAGAATGAAAAGTCCCATGGGGGTCCCCTGTCAGTCTGGCGGATCGGACCCGGCTCGCGGGGCGGGTCTCTTATCTTATGAGCTGGAAAGCACCGCCCCGGAGGAGGGGCGGTGCAGGAGGCAGGAGCCGGTTGGGCTTAGGCTGCCCAGCCCCACTTGTAGTGGTGATGCTCGAAGGAGATGTGCATGTCGGCTCCGACAACACCTTCGCGCATGTGACGGTAGAGCGAGCGCCAGTAGGGCTGGATGGTCACGCCCTCTTCCTGAATCAGGGCCTGGCCCTTGGCAGAAATCTCGCGGCGCTTGTCGGCGTCTGCGATCGACAGGGCTTCGGCCAGCAGGGCGTCGAATTCCGCGTTTTCCCAGCCGAACTCGTTCCAGGCTTCACCGGACTTGTAGGCCAGTGCCCAAATCTGCACACCCAGCGGGCGGTGGTTCCAGTTGGTCGAGGAGAACGGATACTTGGCCCAGTCGTTCCAGAAGGTCGAGCCGGGCAGAACCGTCCGCTTCACTTTGAAGCCCGCATCGCGCAGCTGTGCTGCTACCGCATCGGTGGTGTTCCGGCGCCAGTCGTCGTCGATCGACAGGATTTCGTGCTCGTAATCCATCATGCCGGCTTCTTCCATCAGCGCACGGGCGCCTTCCGGATCAACCTTTTGCGGTGGCAGTTCGGCGTATTCCGGGTGGATCGGGCCGACATGGTGGTTCTCTGCCGGTTCGCCGCGGCCGCCATAACCCAGTTCCAGGCAGACCGAATTGTCGACAGCCATCTGGATCGCCTTGCGGACGCGTTTGTCGGCATAAGGTTTCTTGCCGTCGATTTCCGCCAGCTGGTTGGTGCGGATCACGATCGAGGACATGGTGACAACTTCGGACTTCTTGTAGCCGAGGCCGTCCATCACGTCGATGAATTCGCCAACCGATTCATAGAGCATATCGACTTCGTCGGATTCCAGGGCTGCCAGCCAGGACGACGGGTCGGTGCCGAAATCGACGTATTCGATGGTATCAAGCGCGGGCTTGCCATAGATCGCCTCGCCCCACCAGGTGTGGTCGTCGTTGCGCTGCAGCACTGCGCGCACGCCGACTTCCAGCTCGGTCAGCAGGAACGGGCCGGTGCCGACGTTCTGGGTGAAGTCATTGGTCTGGAAGGAGGAGTGAACGATTGCCGCCGGATAGTCGGCCATGCCCGCAATCAGCGAGATGTCGGAGGCCGGCAGGTTCAGCTTGACGGTGTGGCTGTCGACAACCTCGATGCCGCCTTCGACGGCCTGACCGGTGTCGTTGTCGATCAGGGTTCCGAAACGGCCGGCCATCGAGTTGCCTTCCAGGCCTTTGTCGCACCAGCCGGCAATGTTGCGGGCAACATCCTCGGCGGTGAAGTCGTCGCCGTTGTTCCACTTGACGCCCTGGCGGACATTCAGGGTGTAGACGGTGGCGTCCTCGTTGATCTCCCAGCTTTCCAGCAGCATGCCGGTGAACGAGCCGTCGTTGTTGTATTCCACCAGGTATTCGATGGTGCCGCGGGTCTTGTTGGCCATCTGCGACCAGTCAAAAGTGCGCGGGTCTTTCAGCGGGCGGACCTCGGTCTGCACGCGCAGGGTGCCGCCCTGCTTCTTCTCTTCGGCGGCCTTAACGGGGGCGGCCAGGCCGATCATGCCATAGGCCGCGGCGGCAGTAACGCCCAGCGAGGTGGCGCGGGTCAGGAACTCCCGGCGGTCCAGCTTGCCGTCCAGCACTTCCTTGGCGTGCATCTTGGCGGCCCAATGGATCGGGGCTCCGTTGATGGTGTCTTTGGTCATTTAGGTCTCCCTGTCGTACCGTTCGGTCATTTTTGTGCGAAACGGATATTGGCCCGGCGGCTGGCCGGGCGTTTATGGTTCGAGTTTTGGATTAAAGTTTCCCCATGCCTGCATTCCGGCAGAGATGGGACGTTTCGTCAATGCACAGTTTCGTCGTTTCCGTGTAAAAATACGACATTTTTGGCGTCGGTTTTATTATTGGGGACGGCATACGGCCGCATACTGTTCAAAACTGCCCAGTAACATGGGCGGGCACTTGGCTGAAATTGCGGCCCGCGGGACCGTGCTGCAGGATTCTTCTGACGGATCAGTCTATTGCGTTCTGCTGCGGGCGGATTCGCGCAATCTGCTGGGCGGCTCGCCGGTGTGCTGCGAGATGAAGCGGGTGAAATAGGCTGCACTGCCAAAGCCCAGCCGGGCGGCGATGTCGCGAATGGGCAGTCCGGTGGCGGTCAGCAATGTGCGGGCGGCATGCAACTGGCGCTCGGTCAGAAGGGCGGCGGCGGTCTTGCCTGAAACCTTCTTGCAGACCCGAGTCAGGTGGGTCGGCGTCACGTTCAGGGCGGCGGCGTGCTCAGCCATTGTGGACCGGCATCCCTGCAGCCCGGCAATGCGGCGGCAATAGGCGCGGCACAGGCGCTGCGCCGCTGTCTGGCTGTGCGGCTGTGCAGCAGTTTCCGGCTGCCGCTGCAAGGCGATGGCGGCAAGCTCGCAATGGGCCTGCACGGCGCGGCGCCAGAGCGGCGCCTGCGCAGCCTGTTCGCGGCTGATGGCTTCGAAGTGGCCTGCAAGACTGCTCTGCTCCTGTAGGCTGGAAAAGCGCCTGTGCACCGGCTCCTCCGGAAACGGCGGCAGCAGGGGGCCGGTCATCGTCAGCACCTGGCCCAGGCATTGGCGGGTGAATTCGGCGGACCAGAGCGCCCCGGCCGGGATGAAGATGACGCTGTGCAGGCCGAAGCCGCGCTGCTGCCCGTTCAGGAGAATGCGGCCCTGTCCGCGGGTGATCCAGATCAGCAGATGGTCGCAGCGGCTATGGGCCAGCCCGGTCTGCCAGCCGCCTTCCGGGGCCAGCCGCACCAGCGGCGCGGCATGGAACTCTCTGGGAAGATCTGAATCAAAGGGCATCAGCAATCTTAGGCAGCAGAACCGGTGTTGGTGGCGGAAACAGCTCACGGATTGCTGATTCTGGCAAGTTTCCGCTAGCCGAAACTGAAAATGTCGAAAGTTTTACGGGTCGGGCGCTGGAAGCACCCGCTCAAGCCAGTTTGATCTGATGCCAGTTTTTCATCCGGGCGCGGAACCAGCTGCGCTGGCGTTTGGCGAACTGCCGGGTGGCAATAGCTGCGCGCTCCTCGGCTTCCTCCAGCGTTAGGTGCCCTTCGGCATAGCCTATCAGTTCCGGCACGCCGATCGCTTTGCAGGAGGGCAAGGCGGGGTCATAGCGCCCGCGCATTGCTTCGATCTCGGCCATGGCGCCCTGATCCAGCATCATTCCGAACCGCTTGCGGATGCGCTCCTCCAGCCATTGCTTGTCCGAGTTCAGGACCATCGCCGTGCAATTCTCCAGCGGCAGCGCCGGGGCAGGGGTGTCGTCCTGCCAGCTGGCCAAGGGGCGTCCGGTGGCCTTCAGCACTTCCCAGGCGCGCTGCACCCGGGCGCGGTTCATCAGGTCGATGCGATTGGCGGTTTCCGCATCGAGCTCTGCCCTGAGCGCCTCCAGGGGCAGGGTGTCGCCTTCGGCGCGGACTTCCGGCGGGGTGGCGGGAATTTCGGCCATCCCCTCTGTCAGCGCGGTGAAATAGAGACCGGTGCCGCCGACGATGATCAGCCGTTCCGGCCCCTTCAGCAGCGGCAGCACCTCGCGCAGCCAATGGCCGGCCGAATACTCTGCGTCATAGGCCACATGGCCATACAGCGCGTGCGGCGCCTGCGCTTCTTCCTCCGCCGAGGGGCGGGCAGTGATTACCCGCCAGCAATCATAGACCTGGCTGGCGTCGGCATTGACGATGACGCCGCCCTGACGGGCAGCGAGATCCAGCGCCAGGGCGGACTTGCCTGAGGCAGTGGGGCCTGCAATCAGCACTGGTTTTCCGGGGTCGATGTCGGGCAGGTTCATCGGGGCGCGGTCCGTCTCTTGGGCATGTTCCGCAAATATGCGCGGAAACTGCGCTGCGCGGATTGAAACCGGCAGCGATTTACTTCATTTTGCCGCGCAAATTAACCCTCACATCTTCTGGAGCGCAACATGCCTCAACCGCACGAAAAGCCGGAACTGGATCCGGCCGCCGCCTATAAACGCGTCATGCTGAAAATTTCGGGCGAGGCATTGATGGGCGACCAGGGGTTCGGCCTGCATCCGCCGACCGTGCAGCGCATCGCCCGCGAGGTGAAGACGGTGCACGAAATGGGGGTGGAAATCTGCATGGTGATCGGCGGCGGCAATATCTTCCGCGGGCTGTCGGGCTCGGCCCAGGGGATGGAGCGCACCACCGCCGATTACATGGGGATGCTGGCCACCGTGATGAACGCGCTGGCAATGCAGTCGGCGCTGGAAGGCCTGGGCGTGTTCACCCGGGTGATCTCGGCGATCCGCATGGATGAGGTCGCCGAGCCCTACATCCGCCGCCGCGCCGTGCGCCACCTGGAGAAAAAGCGGGTCTGCATTTTTGCGGCCGGCACCGGAAACCCCTATTTCACCACCGACACCGCCGCGACGCTGCGCGCCAACGAGATGGCCTGCGAGGCGATCTTCATGGGCAAGAACGGGGTCGATGGCATCTATGACAAGGACCCCAAGGAACACGACGATGCGGTCCGCTATGACGAAATCAGCTATGACGATGTCTTTGCCAAACGCTTGAAGGTCATGGACGCCTCGGCCATTGCCCTGGCGCGCGACAACAACCTGCCGCTGATCGTCTTCCCGCTGGATGAGCCGGGCGGCTTCCGCGGCATCCTGTCCGGTGAGGGGACCTACACCAAGGTGCAGGGCTAAACACTCACGCGGCCAGCTGAAACTGCGGGCTGCCGATGGCCCGCGGTTTTTTACATTCTTCAACCGCAGCGTCTGTACCGTGAACGGCTCGAACCCGTGAATTCCGAGGCAGGCACGCTAAATCGTGCATCAACGAGGAAGATGCCAAGGGGCGAACGTGCAGTCCCGGCAGCGGCAAATCCTCCGCAACATCGCTATACATCAGCCTTCCAATGGCTTATGAGCCAATGGAAGACCGCCTCAGATAAGGGGAGAGAGCAGCATGTCTGATGATTTTGAACTGGATACCGACGACCTGAAACGCCGCATGGACGGTGCGATGGCCAATCTGCGCACCGAATTCGCCTCGCTGCGCACCGGCCGTGCCTCCGCCTCGATGCTGGAGCCGGTGATGGTGGATGCCTATGGCTCGATGACTCCGATCAACCAGGTCGGCACCGTGAACGTGCCGGAGCCGCGCATGGTCACCATCAACGTCTGGGACAAGGGCCTGGTCGGCAAGGTGGAGAAGGCGATCCGCGAATCCGGCCTGGGCATCAACCCGCAGCTCAACGGCACCATCATCATGCTGCCGATCCCGGAGCTGAACGAGGAGCGCCGCCGCGAACTGGGCAAGGTTGCCGGCCAGTACGCCGAGCACGCCCGCGTGTCGATCCGCAACGTGCGCCGCGATGGCATGGACCAGATCAAGAAAGCCAAGGCCGACGGCATGTCGGAAGACGATCAGAAGTTCTGGGAAGCCGAAGTGCAGGAGCTGACCGACACGATGATCAAGCATGTGGACGAGGCGCTTGAGACCAAGCAAGCCGAGATCATGCAGGTCTGACGGGCAGAATGCCAGGAGACGCAAATCCGCAAGTGAGTGCCGCCGGAGAGGCTCCGGCGGCCCGCTCCGGCCCGCGCCATGTGGCCATCATCATGGACGGCAATGGCCGCTGGGCGCAGGCCCGCGGGCGGCCGCGGCTGTTCGGCCACCATGCCGGCGCGCGCCGGGTCCGTGAAGTTGTCGAGTGCTGCCCGGGTCTGGGTGTGGAATACCTGACCATCTTCGCCTTTTCGACCGAGAACTGGAAGCGCACCCAGACCGAGGTGGCTGGTCTGATGAGCCTGTTCCGCCGCTATATCTCCAAGGAGATGAATGCCCTGGCGGAAAAGAACGTCCGGGTGCGCTTTATCGGCGACCGGGTGCGGCTGGATGCGAAGCTGATTGATCTGATGGACAAGCTGGAGCGCAAGACCGAAGGCAACAGCGGCACCCAGTTGACCATCGCGCTGAACTACGGCGGCCGCGACGAGGTGGCCCGTGCCACCAAACGGCTGGCGCGGGATGTGGCCGAGGGCCGGCTGAACCCCGAAGATGTCGATGAAGAGACCCTGCCGCGCTATCTGGACACTCATGTGCTGCCGGACCCGGATCTGGTGATCCGCACCAGCGGCGAGGCGCGGATCTCGAACTTTCTGCTGTGGCAGTCCGCCTATGCGGAGTATGAGTTCATCGACACACTGTGGCCGGATTTCACGGCGGAGGAGCTTGAGCGGCTGTGCAACAGCTACGGCCGCCGCGACCGCCGGTTCGGGGCGGTCAAAACATGAGCGCTGCCAAGGGCCGCTGGGCGGACCTGTTGCCGCGGGTTCTGTCGGCCATCGTGATGGTGGCAGCCGGCGGCTATGCAGTCTGGGCCGGCGGGCTGGTCTTTGATGTTATGATCGCGCTGTGCTGCGGCGGCATGATCTGGGAATTGGTGCGGATGCTGGCGCCGGAGCGCGGCGGTTTCGCGCTGCAACTGGGCGCGGTCTCAGCGGTGGCGGTTCTGCTGGCGGCCTTGCTGCCGGTGATCTGGGTGGTTCCCTTGCTGGCAGCGCCTGTGGCCGCCGGGTTCAGCCAGTTTGAGCGCAACCGCCACTATTTCTCCGGCTGCGCGATCTGGGTGCTGTTTGCGGGTTTCGGCTTCATCTGGCTGCGCGGCCAGATGGGGGTTGAGTGGATGCTGTGGCTGATCGGAATCGTGGTTGCGACCGATGTGGCGGGGTATTTTGCGGGCAAGGCCCTTGGCGGGCCCAAGTTCTGGCCGCGCGTCAGCCCCAAGAAAACCTGGAGCGGCACCGCGTCAGGCTGGATTGCAGCTGCCGTCGTGGGCGCTGTCTTTGCCGGGCAGATGGGGCTGGGCTTTGGTATCGTTGCCCTGTCGGTTCTGCTGTCGATGGCGAGCCAGGCCGGCGACGTGGCAGAGAGCGCCCTGAAGCGGAAGATGGGCGTCAAGGACTCCAGTGCGCTGATACCAGGCCACGGCGGGCTGTTTGACCGCTTTGACGGTATGCTGGGCGCAGCGGCTATGTTCCTGGCCGTGGCCGCCTTCTGGGGATAACCAGTCAGGAAGAGACATGCGGAAAATCTCGATCTTCGGCGCCACCGGGTCGATCGGCCAGAACACCATTGACCTGATCCGCCGCGCACCCGAAGCCTATGACGTGGTGGCACTGACCGGCGGCGCGAATGTCGCACGGCTGGCCGAAGACGCCATTTCCCTGCGGGCGGACGTTGCTGTCACCGCCTTTGAGGACCGGCTGCCGGATCTGCGGGCTGCGCTGGAAGGCTCCGGCGTGGAGGCGGCTGCGGGCCAGGCGGCACTGGTCGAGGCGGCAGCGCGGCCGGCGGATTGGATCATGTCAGCGATTGTCGGTGCTGCCGGACTGGCCCCGGGGCTGGAGGCGCTGAAACACGGCACCACGCTGGCGCTTGCCAACAAGGAATCGCTGGTCTGCGCAGGCCGGCTGCTGCTGGAAACGGCGGAGCAGCATGGTGCCAGGCTGCTGCCGGTCGACAGTGAGCATTCGGCCGTGTTCCAGGGGCTGGTGGGCGAAGATATCGAAGCGGTCGAGCGGATCGTCATCACCGCCTCCGGCGGCGCATTCCGCGACTGGCCGCTGGAGGATCTGCCCAAGGCAAGCCTGGCGCAGGCGTCTTCGCATCCGAATTGGGACATGGGCCAGCGGATTACCATCGACAGCGCGTCGATGTTCAACAAGGCACTGGAAGTCATTGAAACCCGGGAGTACTTTGGCGTCCGACCGGAGCAGATCGAGGTGCTGGTGCATCCCGAATCCCTGGTTCACGCGCTGGTCGGTTTCAACGATGGCGCGCTGATGGCGCATCTGGGCGCTGCCGATATGCGCCATGCCATCGGCTATGCGCTTCACTGGCCCGCGCGCCAGACCCTGCCGGTGGAACGCCTGGACCTCGCGCGTATCGGGCAGCTGAATTTCCGCGCCCCGGATCCGGCCCGCTACCCGGCGCTGCACCAAGCCTACGACGTAATGGAGCGGGGCGGCATGATGGGCGCGGCTTTCAACGCCGCCAAGGAACAGGCGCTTGATGACTTCATTGCCGGGCGCATCCGGTTCACCGATATGGCGGTTGTGACCGCCACCGTGCTGGAGCGGATTGAGGCGGAACGCGACCTCATTGATGCCGCAATGACACTTGATAACGTGACACTGGTTGACCATGTCGCCAGACAACAGGCGGCACGCGCTGCAGAAGAACACATAGGGTAGATCTTTGGACGTACTTTCTTTTGTCCCGCAGTTCGGTGGTTTTCTTTATACCATCGCCAGCTTTGTCGTCGCCCTGTCGGTGATCGTGGCGGTTCATGAATACGGCCACTACATCGTTGGCCGCTGGTCCGGGATTCACGCTGAAGTGTTCTCGATCGGGTTCGGCCCGGTGCTGTGGAGCCGGATGGATAAGCGCGGCACCCGCTGGCAGGTCGCGGCGCTGCCTTTTGGCGGCTATGTGAAATTCCTGGGCGATTCCGATGCGGCCTCTGGCAAGGATGCACAGGCGATGGAGGCCGCTGCGGAGGATCCGGCAGCCCTGCGCCGGACCATGCATGGCGCGCCATTGTGGGCGCGGGCGGCCACGGTTGCGGCAGGCCCTGTGTTCAACTTCGTGATGTCGGCCATCATCTTTACGGCTGTTGCGCTGTCGCAGGGCAACATGCGCGAACCCCTGACCATTGGCACGCTGGCACCGCTGCCCGGGCTGGAGAACGGCTTGCAGCAGGGGGATGAACTGATCACCGCAGGGGGAGTTCCGGTTCCGAACTACCAGGACAGCGATGCGTGGGAGGCATTCCGAGAGGCGCTGCCGCAGCAGCAGCCGCTGGAGTACACCGTGCGCCGGGGCGGTGAAGAAATCACGGTCAACGGGCCGTTCCTGTACCCGCCCTATGTGCACGGCGTGGTGCCGCGCAGCGCTGCCGCTGACGCCGGGCTGCAGCCGGAAGACGTGATTGTAGCCGTGGACGGCACGCCGCTGGTGTCTTTTGAACAGCTGAAGGACCTGGTTGAGGCTGCCGACGGCAAGGTGCTGGTGCTGGATGTCTGGCGCGGCGGCGAAACCGTTGAGATGGCACTGGCGCCACGGCGCACCGATGAACCGCAGCCGGATGGCGGCTTTGCCACCCGCTGGCGGATCGGCATTGTCGGCGGGCTGGCCTTTTCTCCGGCGACAGAGGCTGCGGGTTTTGGCGAAGCGCTGGCCGCGGGCAGCTATCAGGTCTGGGCCGTGGTTGAGACCTCGCTGTCGGGCCTGAAGCACATGATCACCGGGGCGATCAGCACCTGCAACCTGTCGGGGCCGATCGGCATTGCCGAAACCTCCGGCGCGATGGCCAGCCAGGGGGCGGAAAGCTTTGTCCGCTTTATTGCGGTTCTGTCGACAGCAGTGGGTCTGCTGAACCTGTTCCCGGTGCCCGCGCTGGATGGCGGCCACCTCATGTTCTATGCCTATGAGGCGGTCGCGGGCCGTCCGCCCAGTGACCGGGCAGTGCGGGTGCTGATGACCTTTGGCATCGCCGTGGTGCTGTCGCTGATGGTGTTTGCCCTTGGCAACGATTTGTTCTGCTGATCAGTGCAGCGGAACGGGTAACAATGGGCGGCCACAGTGCCGCCCAAGTGCTGCCACATTCGCCTGTTAACTTTTCCTCAACCCGTCGGCTGGGCGCGCTCTGCGCCTGCCTGCGGATGGGTGAAGAACTGGGGGATACCTGATGCACACACTCTCGCGATCCTACCGCGGCCTTGGCCTGCTGGTGCGCCTGAACTGGGACCGGGCATTGACCGGCTTCGCTATTCTCGGAGCGCTGACCGCAGGCACCTGGCTCGCCACCTTGTGATTCCCGCAGCCAGCGCGCCAACCCGCCGCGCCGGTTGCCTTCAAGTTGCGCTTTAGTTGGTTTTGACAAGCGCTTTCAAACCCGGTACGCACGTCGCAAAGCTGCTATAAAAATCGGGTTCTGAAAAATGGTTTGGGGGAAAATCACAGGCAAGTCCTGTGTCGAGCGCAAGTCGGGCATCAACATCTTGTACCGGAAAGTTTCTGCTATTTCTCTGGCAGTTGCGCTGGGTTACGCGCTGGCGCCGCTGCCGGCGGAGGCGCAAAGCTACCGGTTCAATTCGGTGCAGGTTGAGGGCAATCAGCGCATTCAAACGTCCACTGTTGTCGCTTACACCGGCATCGAGCGCGGCCAGACCGTCAGCGCGGGCGAGCTGAACGATGCCTATCAGCGCATTCTTGACAGTGGCGTATTTGAAACAGTGGAAATTGTGCCACGCGGCAGCACGCTGGTGATCAAGGTCACCGAGTTCCCGACCATCAATCAGATCAGTTTCGAGGGCAACAAACGCCTCAAGGACGATGCGCTGGACCAGATCATCGAATCTGCTCCGCGCCGGGTGTTCAACCCCACCCAGGCAGAGCGCGACGCCGCGGCGATTGCCGAAGCCTACAGCGTGCAGGGGCGCCTGGCCTCGCGCGTGACCCCGCGGATCATCCGCCGGAGCAACAACCGCGTCGATCTGGTGTTTGAGATTTCCGAAGGCGACACCATTGAGGTGGAGCGTGTGTCGTTCACCGGCAACCGGGTCTATTCCGACCGCCGTCTGCGCCGGGTTCTGGAAACCAAACAGGCGGGCCTGCTGCGCGGTTTCATTCGCTCCGACACGCTGATCGAGGACCGGCTGGAGTTCGACAAGCAGGTTCTGCGTGATTTCTACCTGTCGCGCGGTTATGTCGATTTCCGCGTGAATAGCACCAATGCGGAGGTGACCGAGGAACGCGATGCGGTGTTCCTGGTTGTTGACGTGACCGAAGGCCAGCAGTTCAAATTCGGCAATATCACCGTGACCAGTGAAATGCCGGAGGCGGATGCAGACCTGTTCGCGTCCACCCTCAAGATCAAGCCGGGAGTAACCTACACGCCAACGCTGGTCGAAAATGCGATCGACCGGATGGAAGGCCTGGCGGTCCGGAATGAGATCGATTTTCTGCGCGTTGAACCGCGGGTCACCCGAAACGACCGCGATCTGACCCTGGATATCGAATTCGTGCTGACGCGCGGCCCGCGTGTCTTTGTTGAGCGCATCGACATCGAAGGCAACACAACCACGCTGGACCGGGTTGTGCGTCAGCAGTTCCAGTCGGTGGAAGGCGACCCCTTCAACCCGCGCTCCATCCGCAACAGCGCGGAACGGATCCGCGCCCTCGGCTTCTTCGCCAATGCGGACGTTGAAACCCGTGAGGGCAGCTCCGCCGATCAGGTGATTGTCGACGTGGATGTCGAAGAGCAACCGACCGGTTCGTTGAACCTGGGCGGTGCCTACTCGGTCACCGACGGTTTCGGGCTCAGCATCGGCCTGACGGAAAACAACTTCCTGGGCCGCGGTCAACGGCTGTCGCTCAATATCGCAACAGCAACGGAATCCGATTCCTACGTGCTGGGCTTCACCGAACCCTATCTGCTGGGCCGGAAACTGCGGTTCGACCTGGATCTGGGACTGAACGAAACCGACTCCAGCTTCTCGGAATACAAGACCAAGCGGGTCTTTTTCCAGCCGGCGCTGACGTTCGATACCGGCGAGGATACCTCGCTGCAGGTCCGCTACACCTGGGATGCGGACGAGATGCTGTTTGATGACGACGACACCAACCAGAATCTGGCTGGTCCGGTGGTTCGACGAGAAATCGGACAGGGCGAACGGAACGCCAGCGCGATCGGCTTTACCTACCGCTACGACAGCCGCCTGACAGGTCTTGATCCGACCGCTGGCTTCCTGGTCGAACTAGGCGCGGATTATGCTGGCATTGGCGGTGATTCCGAGTACATCAAGACAACGGCGAAACTGGTCGCTCAGAAGCAGATCCTGAACGAGGAAGTGACCCTTCGCGCCACGGTGGAGGCCGGCGCATTCCAGTGGGAAGGCAGCGGCTTCAGCCGGTCGATCGACCGCTTCGTGCTGACGCCTTCGGTTCTTCGCGGCTTCGAGCCGGGCGGTATCGGCCCGCGGGATCAAAGCGGCGGCAACCCGAACGGGGGCAACTACAACGACTTCCTTGGCGGCAACTACTATGCGGTTGCGCGGTTTGAAGCCGAGTTCCCGCTGGGTCTGCCTGAGGAACTGGGCATGCGCGGCGGCCTGTTCTACGATGTTGGCAGCCTTTGGGGCCTGCAAAATGTTGACACTGCCGGTGTTAACACCGGGAACGGAATTGTCGGCCGGGATAGATCCTTCCGCCATGTCGTTGGTGTCTCTCTGCTTTGGACCACCGGGTTCGGCCCCCTGCGCTTCAACTTTTCCAAGGCCCTCAAGAAAGAGGACTTTGACGAGGAGCAGAGCTTTGACCTGACCCTTCAGGCGAGGTTCTGATCTGGTGCGGCAGCCGCAGCCTGTATTCTGGTCAGCGCTAGGGCTTGCCCTGGCGTTGTCCTGCGCGGGCACCGCAGGCGCCCGCGCTCAGGAAACCACGGCAAACGGCGGGGCAGAGTTTCAGCTCGGGCTGCCGCAAAGCGGTATCCTCACGATCCAGCCGGACCGTCTTTTTTCTGAGAGCGCCTTTGGCAAGCGGGCGGAACGCGAGATTGAAGCCGAAGGCGCGGTGCTGACCGCCGAAAACCGGCGCATCGAAGCGGAGCTGCGCAACGAAGAGCTGGAGCTCACAGAACGGCGCAGCGAGATGGAGCCCGAAGCTTTCCGCGCCTTGGCTGATGCCTTCGACGAGAAAGTTCAGGAAACCCGCCGCCGCCAGGATCAGAAGCTGCGCGAGATCACCCAGATGGGGGAAGAAGCCCGGCGCGAGTTCATCAAGGCCTCCTTGCCGGTTCTGCAGCAGATCATGCGGGAAACGGGAGCCGGAGCAATTCTCGACCACTCGTCGGTCTTTCTGAGTGCGGACTCGGCAGATATCACTTCCTTGGCGATCGCCCGGATCGATGCGGTTCTGGGAGACGGGTCGCAGGAAGAGGAAAGCGAGCGCTGAGCGCGCGAACTTGCCCAAAGGCTGTCCGCTTGCTAGGGACAGCGCAGTATTTTTGACGTAAATGGGAAACCAAGCATGACCACCGAGCTGCAAAGCGCTGACATTCAACTGATCCAGCGGATCCTGCCGCACCGCTATCCGTTCCTGCTGGTCGACAAGGTGGTCGATATCGACAGCTACAAATCGGCCCGCGGCATCAAGAATGTCACCATGAACGAGCCGCATTTCCAAGGTCATTTTCCGGGCACTCCGATCATGCCGGGCGTCACCATCATTGAGGCGATGGCGCAGACCGCCGGCGTGATGCTGGGTGTCGGCATGGATATGGTCGACACCGACCTGCTGATCTATTTCATGAACATCGACAAGTGCAAGTTCCGCCGCAAGGTGGTGCCGGGCGATGTGCTGGAGATGCATGTGGAAACCCTGCGCGGCAAGCCGGGCGGCAAAATATTCAAGTTCTCCGGCCGCGCTACCGTTGATGGCGAAGTGGCGGCGGAAGCCGAATTCTCGGCCATGGTCGACGTGCAGAAGGACGATTGAGAATGAGCCGGATTCACCCCAGTGCCGTGATCGAAGAGGGCGCCAAGCTTGGAAAGGACTGCGAGATCGGCCCGTTCTGCGTGGTTGGCCCCGAAGTGGTGCTGGGGGACCGGGTTGTTCTGAAGTCCCATGTTGTCGTCACTGGCGATACGGAAATCGGTGACGAAACCGTCGTGTTCCCCTTTGCGGTGCTGGGCGAAATCCCGCAGGACCTGAAGTTCAAGGGCGAGAAGTGTAAGACCGTGATCGGCAAGCGCAACCGCATCCGCGAGCATGTGACGGTGAATGCCGGCACCGAGGGCGGCGGCGGTGTGACCAAGATCGGCGATGACGGCTTGTTCATGGCCGGCTGCCATATCGCCCATGACGCCCAGGTTGGCGACCGGGTGATCGTGGTGAACTCCGCCGCGGTGGCGGGCCACTGCGTGCTGGAGGATGACGTGATCATCGGCGGCCTGTCCGGCATCCACCAGTGGGTGCGGATCGGCAAGGGGGCCATCATCGGAGCGGTCACCATGGTGACCAATGATGTGATTCCCTATGGCCTGGTGCAGGCGCAGCGCGGCGAGTTGGATGGCTTGAACCTGGTCGGCCTCAAGCGCCGCGGTGTGGCGCGCAGCGACATCACCGCCTTGCGCGCGGCCTTCCAGATGCTGGCCCAAGGTGAAGGCACCTTCCAGGAACGCGCCAAGCGGCTGGGCGATGAGACCGAGAGCCAGTATGTGCAGGAGATTGTCGCCTTCATCACCGGCGAAAGCGACCGCTCTTTCCTGACCCCGGGAGGCTGACGCGATGCTGGCAGTGATTGCAGGCACCGGCATGCTGCCGGCAGAAGTGGTGTCCCGTGCCGCGGGGCGGCCTTTGGTTTGCGCGATGGCAGGCTCGGAACCTGATGCGGTCGATCCGGAGATTACCTTCCGGTTTGAACAGCTCGGCAGCTTTCTGGAAAGGTTGAAGGCTGCCGAAGTCACCGAAATTTGCATGGCAGGTGCGGTGCGCCGCCCGCATATTGACCCCTCTGCCATTGATGCGGCCACCATGCCGCTGGTGCCGGTGCTGCAGGCGGCACTGGCCGCAGGCGACGACGGGGCATTGCGGGCCATTATCGGCATTTTTGAGCAGTCAGGCTTTGCTGTCTGCGCTGCCCATGAGGTGGCGCCGGATCTGCTGATGGCGGCGGGCGTGCCAACCAAGGTGCAGCCGGGCGAGCTGGACAAGGCAGACGCAGAGCGCGGCGCGGAGATCGTAGCTGCAATGTCTGCGGCTGACATCGGCCAGTCCTGTGCCGTGCGCAAGCAGCAGGCGATTGCGGTCGAGAACCTGTTTGGCACCGACTGGATGCTGAACGCACTGCAGCAGCGCCCGGACGGGCAGGGCGGCCTTTTGTTCAAGGCGCCGAAACCGGCGCAGGACCGCCGCGCCGACCTTCCCGCCATCGGGGTGGAAACGGTTGAAGCCGCGGCTAGGGCAGGCCTTTCCGGAATCGTGCTGGAAGCGGGCGGCGTCATCGTATTGGATCAGGTCGCGGTGATTGCGGCCTGCGACCGGCTGGGCCTGTTCCTCTGGCTGCGCGAGGCATGAGCCTGCGGTTTTTTATCCTGGCGGGGGAGCCTTCGGGCGACCGGCTGGGCGGGGCGCTGATGGCGGGGCTGAAACAGCTTGAACCGGGTGTGAGCTTCAATGGCATCGGCGGCGCGCAGATGGCAGAGCAGGGGCTGGTGTCCCGCTTTTCGATGGATGAGCTGTCAGTGATGGGGCTGGCAGAGGTGCTGCCCAAGTACCGCCACCTGAAGCGCCGCATCCGGGAAACGGCGGACGCGGTGCTGGAAACCAGGCCGGACGTGCTGATCACTATCGACAGCCCCGACTTCTCCCTTCGCGTGGCGCGGCTGGTCAAGGCGCAAAGCAATATCCGCACCGTGCATTACGTGGCGCCTTCGGTCTGGGCGTGGCGGCCTAAGCGGGCGGGCAGGATGGCGGAGGTCATCGATCACGTGCTGGCGCTCTTGCCGTTCGAGCCCCCCTATATGGAAGCTGCGGGGATGGACTGCGACTTCGTCGGCCACCCGGTGGTAGCGGAGCCGCAGGCGTCGGAGGCGGAGGTCGCCGCTTTTCGCAGTGAGTTCGGCTTGGGTGATGCGCCATTTGTACTGGCGCTGCCCGGCTCGCGCCGGTCTGAAGTGTCGCGGCTGGCCCCGGATTTCGGCGGCGCGCTGCACCGATTCACGGCCGGGAACCCGGCCTACCGGATTGTCGTGCCTGCCGCCGCCCCGGTGGCCGGTCTGGTGCAAGACGCCTTGCTGAGCTGGCCCGAGGAGACGGTGCTGGTCGATCCGACCAAATTCGACGCCGCTACGGCCAAGGCGCACAAGCGCGCCGCCTTTGCCTCGGCCAGCCTGGCGCTGGCCGCCTCCGGTACCGTGTCTTTGGAACTGGCCGCAGCCCGCACCCCGATGGTGATAGCCTACAAGTTCCAGTGGCTGACCTGGCAGATTATGAAGCGCATGGCATTGATCGACACGGTGACGCTGGTCAATCTGGTCAGCGATACCCGCGTTGTGCCGGAGTGCTTGGGGCCGGACTGCACGGCGGAAAACATTGCCGCCCGCCTGGAGGCGCTGGCAGCGAATCCAAGTGCTCAGCTGGAAGCGATGGAACTGACCATGCAGCGCTTGGGGCAGGGCGGGGAAGCGCCCGGACTGAGGGCCGCTCGCGCGGTCCTGGACCGCTTGCATGCAGGCTGAGGAGGAAGCGCATCGGATGCAGAGCATCCGCCGCGCGGCTTCTGGTGGCGCGGGCGCTGCGCGCCCGCGCGGTGCGTGCCGCCCCGCAGTCGCAGAACGCGGGGGGCTGGCAATAGCACAAATGCCGTTTTTTTTGCTGAGAAGCGCCTAAGGGCTGGTCTGCCCTCTGGCGCGCAGTCCATTTTGAAAGATATGCCGCGTCAAGGGCAAGCCGCGCGTGCCGCGCGGAGGCTGCGCCTCCCTTGACCCGGCGGGAGGGGATCAGTAGCCGCGCCAGATCCAGCCGCCGCCGAAGATGCGGCTGCCTTCGTTGGCGTAGAACACGCAGGCCTGGCCGGGGGAGACGCCCTCTTCCGGGGTCAGCAGTTCCACTTCCGCGGTGGTGTCGCTGAGCGGCCGGATGATCGCCTCGCGCGGGGGGCGGGTGGAGCGGACCTTGACCTTCAAATGCCATTCGTCCCGGCTGGTGAAAGGCTCATCGCCCAGCCAGTTGATCTCGCGCACCGGGATTGTGCGGGTCGCCAGCAGTTCCTTGGGGCCGACGACGACCTGCTTCTTGTCGACGTCGAGTTTCACCACGTAAAGCGGCTCCGAGAGACCGCCGATGCCCAGGCCGCGGCGCTGTCCGATGGTGTAGTGAATCACCCCTTCGTGGCTGCCCAGCACCCGGCCGTCGGAATGCACGATCTCGCCCGGCTCAGCGGCGCCGGGGCGCAGTTTCTCGATCACGCTGGCATAGTTGCCGTCCGGAACAAAGCAGATGTCCTGGCTGTCGGGCTTGTCCGCCACCGCGAGCCCGTACTGGGCCGCCATCTCTCGCGTTGCGTCCTTGGACGGCAGATGCCCCAGCGGGAAACGCAGGTAATCCAGCTGCTCCGGCGTGGTGGAAAACAGGAAATAGCTCTGATCGCGGTTTGCATCCTCGGCGGAGTGCAGCTCCGGACCGTGCTCACCAATCTTGCGCTGGATGTAGTGGCCGGTGGCCATGCAGTCGGCCTCCAGGTCCTTGGCGGTTTCCAGGAGGTCCTTGAACTTCACCCGCTCGTTGCAGCGGATGCAGGGCACCGGGGTTGCGCCCGCCAGATAGCTGTCGGCGAACTCGTCAATCACCGCATCCTTAAAAATGTTCTCATAATCCAGAACGTAATGCGGGAAGCCGCGCTCCTCTGCAACGCGGCGCGCATCGTGAATATCGATGCCCGCACAGCAGGCGCCTTTTTTCGCCAGCGCCGCGCCGTGATCGTAAAGCTGCAGGGTGACGCCGACCACGTCATAGCCCTGATCGGCCAAATATGCAGCAACTACAGAGCTGTCGACGCCGCCGGACATGGCCACAACCACCCGGGTTTCCGAGGGCGGTTTGGCAAAGCCGAGCGAGTTCAGTTCCAGATCTTGGTCCAGCGCCATGGGGCAGCTCCTAAAGGCAAGGGGGGCAGGCGCCGCAGAATATATGAAAATCCTAAGGACTCTCAAGGGGCGTGGTTCATGCGGCGTTAAGCCTGTTCGGAAATTCTGGTGCCAGACCCAACGAACAAGATCTTCAGAGGGAAGAAAGATGTTTCTAAAGAAAGTCGACGGGCCGCGGGCAGTCACCCTGCCGGACGGGACAATTATGACACGGGCGGATTTGCCGCCGGAAACCACCAAGCGCTGGGTGGCCTCGCGCAAGGCTGCGGTTGTGCGCGGCGTGCTCTACGGGCTGCTGCCGCAGAAGGAGGCGATGCGCCGCTACGGCCTCAGCGAGGAGGAGTTCCGCAGCTGGGTTGCGGCAGTTGCCGACCATGGCGAAGAGGCCCTGAAAACCACACGCCTTAAGAAATACCGTGATCAGGACGCAAAATAGATCAGACCGCCCTTGAGTTGAAATTGCAAATTAACCATCATGGTAACGAGGCATTAACTTTTTTCCACCAAGGTTAACGCGACCTGAGGGAAACAGTGTACAGGCGGAGAAAATAATATGCGCATTCTGCTGGTTGAGGATGATCCGACCACGGCAAAAAGCATCGAGCTGATGCTGACCCATGCCAACCTGAACGTTTACACGACGGATTTGGGGGAAGAAGGGATCGATCTGGCCAAACTTTACGACTATGATCTGATCCTGCTGGATCTGGGGCTGCCGGACATGAACGGCCATGAGGTGCTGCGCCAGCTGCGTATGTCCCGCATTGAAACCCCCATTCTGATCCTGTCCGGTGCCGACGATACCGACAACAAGATCAAGGGCTTCGGCTTTGGCGCGGACGACTACCTGACCAAGCCTTTCCACCGTGAGGAACTGGTGGCGCGGATCCATGCGATCATCCGCCGTTCCAAGGGGCACTCGCAGTCGATCATCAAGACCGGCAAGATCGCGGTCAATCTGGATGCCAAGACGGTGGAGGCCGGCGGCAAGGCCGTGCATCTGACCGGCAAGGAATACCAGATGCTGGAGCTTCTGTCCCTGCGCAAGGGCACCACGCTGACCAAGGAGATGTTCCTGAACCATCTCTATGGCGGCATGGATGAGCCGGAACTCAAAATCATCGATGTTTTCATCTGTAAGTTGCGTAAGAAACTCAGCAACGCGACGGACGGCGAAAACTATATCGAAACCGTCTGGGGCCGAGGCTATGTGCTGCGCGACCCGCAGGAGGATCACATGTCAGGTGGTCACCGTATGGCTGTCGGCGCCTGAAAGGAAGACCACCCGGGCGGCGCATGAATATGTGCCGCCGGTTGCAAGGACCTGCCTTTCGGCGGGTCTTTTTGTTTTTGTCACCCGGCACACGCGGGCTGTCAGATGCGCTGGACGCGGCGCGCAGGGCGCCTTATCACCGAAGGTGAGAACGAAGAGGGACCGCGCGTGGCAGGAATGACAGAAAAAGACGTGGCCAGCCTGACGGCAGAAGAGGCAAGAGCAGAGTTTCTGAGGCTGGAAGAACTGCTGCGGGCTGCGGACCTGGCTTATCACCAGGACGATGCGCCGGAAATCAGCGATGCGGATTATGATTCGCTGAAACGCCGCTACCGGGCGTTGGCGGAGGCATTTCCGGAACTTGCTGAAGCGGCCACGCAGCTGGACGCAGTCGGCGCGCCTGCGGTCTCCGGTTTTGGAAAGATCGCTCATTCTGTGCGGATGCTGTCGCTGGGCAATGCTTTCGAGGATGAAGACGTCGCTGATTTCGACCGCAGCATCCGCAAATACCTGGGCCTTGGTCCAACGGAGGCGCTGCCGTATACCGCGGAACCCAAGATCGACGGGCTGTCGCTGTCCCTGCGCTATGAAAACGGCACGCTGATCCAGGCGGCCACCCGCGGCGACGGAAGTGTCGGGGAAAACGTGACCGCCAACGCGCGGACCATTGCTGATATCCCGCAGCAGCTGAAGGGCGCTCCGGAAGTGCTGGAAGTGCGCGGCGAGGTCTATATGAGCCATGCGGACTTCAAGGCGCTGAATGCCCGGCACGAAGAACGCGGCGGCAAGACCTTCGCCAACCCCCGCAATGCGGCCGCGGGTTCCTTGCGGCAGCTGGATGCGGAAATCACCCGTGCGCGGCCATTGCGTTTCTTTGCTTACAGCTGGGGGGAACTGAGCGCGCCGCTGGCGGAAACGCAGATGGACGCAATTGCGCGGCTGGAAGCCCTGGGCTTTCAGACCAACCCGCTAACCCGGCTGTGCGCCGCGACCGAAGACATGATCGCCCATTATCGCAGCATCGAAGAACAGCGCGCGACGCTGGGCTATGACATCGACGGCGTGGTCTACAAGGTTAACGATCTGGCGCTGCAGGCGCGGCTGGGCTTCCGTTCCACGACCCCTCGCTGGGCAATTGCGCATAAGTTCCCGGCGGAGCTCGCCTGGACCCGGCTGGAGGCGATCGACATTCAGGTCGGCCGTACTGGCGCACTGAGCCCGGTGGCGCGGCTCACCCCGGTGACCGTTGGCGGGGTGGTGGTGTCGAACGCCACGCTGCACAACGAGGATTACATCCAGGGGCGCGACTCCAAGGGCGAGGAAATCCGCGGCGGCAAGGACATCCGTATCGGCGACTGGGTGCAGATCTACCGTGCAGGCGATGTGATCCCCAAGGTGGCCGATGTGGACCTGTCCAAACGTCCCGTTGAGGCCGAGCCATTTCAGTTTCCGCACATCTGCCCGGAGTGCGGCAGTCCGGCGGAACGGGAGGAAGGCGACGCGGTGCGCCGCTGTTCCGGCGGCATGATCTGTCCGGCCCAGGCGGTGGAGAAGCTAAAGCATTTAGTCTCCCGCGCGGCCTTCGACATCGAGGGGCTGGGCGCCAAGCAGGTCGAGCAGTTCCACAGCGATGGATGGATCAGGGAGCCCGCAGATATCTTTGATCTGCAAGCGAATTACGGCTCCGGCTTGCAGCAGCTGAAGAACCGGGAAGGGTGGGGTGAAAAATCTGCTGACAACTTGTTCGCGGCGATTGAGGAAAAGCGCACCATCCCTCTGGCCAAGCTGATCTTTGCCCTGGGTATCCGCCACGCGGGCGAGGTTGCAGGCCGCGATCTGGCACTGCATTACCGGGACTGGCAGGCGATGGCGGATGCGATCGACGCAGCCCGCCCGGCCGCCTTAGCGCACCGGGCCGCGGATGAAGCCGAAGAGGCGGAGCGCCATGCGGCAGCTGACGAGGGTCGGCGCGCGAAGATTTCCGAAACCCGTGCGGCAGCCGTGGCGTCTTGCGATGTCCCGGCGGAAGCTGCTGCCGCTTGGTCAGACCTCATCGGTGTGGATGGGATCGGCGCCGTTCTGGGCCTGTCCCTGTCCGACGCCTTTGCCAACCCGGAGGAGCGCGCGGCGTTTGACCGGCTGGTTGGCAAGCTGACCATTGTGCCGCCCGATGCCCCCGCCGCGGACAGCCCGGTGGCCGGCAAGACTGTGGTCTTTACCGGCACGCTGGAGAAGATGACCCGGGCCGAAGCCAAGGCGCGGGCAGAGGCACTGGGGGCCAAGGTCTCCGGTTCGGTATCCAAGAAAACCGACATTCTGGTGGCGGGACCAGGTGCAGGCTCCAAGGCAAAAAAGGCTGCAGAGCTGGGCATCCGGACTCTGGACGAAGACGGCTGGCTGGAGCTGATCGCAGAGGCATGAGCGGGCGTCCTGAGATCCTGTTTCCGTTGTTCGCCGGCGCTGAGACCCTGCAGGGTGTCGGCCCCAAGACCGCGCAGAACCTCAGCCAGATCGATATAGAAACACCGCGCGACCTGCTGTTTTCGCTGCCTTATTCTGTGGTGGACCGGCGGCGGCGCAATACCATCCGCGGGGTGGAGCTGCCCGCCACTGTGACCGTGGAGGTGACCATTGGCCGCCACCGCCCAGCGCGCAACCGCGGCGGCGCCTACCGCATTCATGTGGAGGATGCGGAGACCGAATTTCAGCTGGTCTTCTTCCACGGCCGCAGCCGCTATCTGGAGGCGCAGCTGCCCGAGGGGGCCCGGCGGGTGGTCTCAGGCAAGCTGGAACTGTTCGATGGCCTGGCGCAGATGGTGCATCCCGATCACATGCTGCCGGTGGAAGAGGCGCATGAGATCCCGGAGTATGAGCCGGTCTACAGCCTGACCCACGGGGTCACGCAAAAGACTATGTACAAGGCAGCGCAAAGCGCCCTGTCGCTGATGCCGGAATTGGCAGAGTGGATCGACCCGGCGCAGATGCTGCGGGAGAACTGGCCTGCCTGGCACGAGGCATTGCAGTCTGCCCATGCGCCGCAAGGCCCCGACGACCTCAGCCCGCAGACGCCGGTACGGGCGCGGCTGGCCTATGATGAGCTGTTTGCCCACCAGTTGACCCTGGCGCTGGCCCGGCAGCGGGAGCGCAAGGCCCGCGGCATTCAAAGCGCTGCTACAGGCCGCCTGCAATCCCGTGTCCTGAAGGCGCTGCCTTACCGTCCGACCAACGCGCAGGCCCGCGCGATTGAGGAAATCTCTGCCGATATGGCTGCAGACAAGCGCATGAACCGCCTGCTGCAAGGCGATGTGGGCGCGGGAAAAACGTTGGTTGCTTTTATGGCCTTGCTGGTTGCTGTTGAAGCAGGCGGGCAGGGGGTGATGATGGCCCCGACCGGCATTCTGGCGCAGCAGCATATGGAAGGCCTCGCACCGCTGGCCGAAGACGCAGGCGTGGTGATCGAGATCCTCACAGGCCGTGACAAAGGTTCTGAGCGCAAGGCCAAGCTGGAGGCGCTGCAGCGCGGCGATATACACATCCTGGTCGGCACCCATGCGGTGTTCCAGCAGGATGTGGTGTTCCGCGACCTGCGGCTCGCGATTGTCGATGAACAGCACCGCTTCGGCGTGCGCCAGCGGATGGAGCTGGCGGAAAAGGGCAAGGGCGCGGATGTGCTGGTGATGACTGCGACACCGATCCCGCGGTCGCTTGCACTGGCGCAGTATGGCGATATGGATGTTTCGGTGCTGGATGAGAAACCGCCGGGGCGCAAGCCGGTCAAAACCGCCGTCATCAGCACAGAGCGGATGCAGGAGGTGGTGGACCACTTGCGCAAAGCGATTGCCGAGGGGCGGCAGTGCTACTGGGTCTGCCCGCTGGTGGACGAATCCGAACTGAGCGATCTGACAGCGGCGGAAGAACGCTTCAAGCACCTGCGCGCCATCCTTGGCGAAGGCACGGTAGGGCTGGTGCATGGCCAGATGCCGCCGGCCGAAAAGGACGCGGCGATGGCGGCGTTTGTTGAAGGAAAAACCAAGGTTCTGGTGGCCACCACGGTGATCGAAGTGGGGGTCAACGTGCCCAATGCTTCGATCATGGTGATCGAACGGGCGGAGATCTTCGGCCTGGCGCAGCTGCACCAGCTGCGCGGAAGGGTCGGGCGCGGCAGTGCCGATTCGACCTGCCTGCTGATGTATCAGCCGCCGCTGACCGAAGGCGGCCGCAAGCGGCTGGAGGTGCTGCGGGAAACTGAGGACGGCTTCCGGATCTCGGAAACCGACCTGCAGATGCGCGGGGCGGGAGATATGATCGGCACCGCGCAATCCGGCCTCCCGCGATTCCGGATTGCGGACCTGGAACGACAGGCCGGGCTGATGGCGGTGGTGCAAAGCGATGCGCGGGCACTTCTGGCCGCCGACCCCAAGCTGGAAGGCGACCGCGGCAAGGCGGCGCGCGTTCTCCTGTGGCTGATGAAACAGGATCAGGCGATCCGTTTGATTTCAGTGGGTTAGGCTATATCTCCGCGGCTGTTCCGCCTGGGTGTTCTCCTGTGTTCGCAAATGTTCTCAAAAAGTTCTTTACAGGTGTTCCGAAAAATGAGAACAAAGAGGCAACAAAGATTGCCCGAGAGCAGCGACACAGACTGGAGGAGGCCCGAGCCATGATTGCACAGATCAAGACCACCATTCAAAACGCCCATTCAACCTTGCTGCAGGACGCCATCGGCGCGGCCTCGCTGATGGTGATGCTGGTGGCGGCGCTGCATCTGCCGGGCCTGTTCTGATCCCCGCACCGTTTTCCTGAATGCCTCTGCTGTGCCGGGTCGGCCCTTTCCTGTCCCGGACTGATCAAGGGATCAACCGCCTGTCCCGATCCCCCGCGGCCCGATCTTCGACTGAATTGCCTCAAGATCCTGCCTGGCCCGCCCGGGTCCCGCACCGCAGAGCATGACTGCCGCCGCCATCTGCCCGGATGTGCGGCGGTTTTTTTCATTTGAGATGGGGGAGGCAAGCGTGTGTTTCCCGTTCCGGCACGGAACAGCGCATTGCAACTTTTGCAGCGGCGACGGGGGCAGGCCTTAGGCGCACTGCTCCTTGGCGGCAGTCTGCATGGCTTCCAGCGTCGCCTCCAGCGCCAGCATGATCGAGGCATGGCGGTTCTTGAACTCACGCGCGGGCTGCAGCACTTCCAGACCGTCAAACGGCGCATCCGGCACCGGGCCGTCCTGGGTCAGCATGGCCTTCAGCTGGTTGCGGGCAGTTTCCACTTCCTGCAGCGATCGTCCGATCACATTGCCGCCCACCACCGCGGCAGAGGCCTGCCCCAGCGCGCAGGCCTTAACGTCCTGTCCGAAATCCGCGATCCGGCCGTCTTCAACCTTGATGTCGACAGTCACGGCGGAGCCGCACAGCGGCGAGCGTTTCTTGACTGTGGCGTCCGGTGCCTGCAGCCGGTCCAGATGCGGGATGTCGGCTGCCAGCGCCAGAATGCGCGAGGAATACAGCTTGATCAGATCACTATCGCCAGACATTGCTTTCCCGGTCTTTCCCATTTTGCAGGTTCCCCATACATAGGGAGCCGAACAGCAGATGCAAAAGGTTTTTAGCCATGTCCTTTGATCCCGCCAGCCTGACCTACAATGACGCCGGGCTGATCCCCTGTATTGCGCAGGACGAAGCCTCGGGCGAGGTGCTGATGATGGCCTGGATGAATGCCGATGCGGTGGCGCGCACCCTGGAAACCGGCCGGGTCACCTATTGGTCGCGCTCGCGGCAGTCGTTCTGGATCAAGGGCGAGACCTCCGGCCATGTGCAGGAACTGGTGGACCTGCGGATCGACTGCGACCGCGACTGCCTGCTGGCGCTGGTGCGCCAGACAGGTGCGGCCTGCCACACCAACCGGCGGACCTGTTTCTATACCGCGGTGCGGGATGGCGCAGAAACCGAGCTGATGAAGCCGATGGAATAATCGGCGCCTCGGGCAACCGCCCTTGCGGGCCGAGCTTCCGGCAGAGGATACTTCAGCTGGACAGAAGCGGCAGCCTCACCATTTTGCGGATGTCCTGAGCGGTTGCGCCTTCGGCCCGGTACTTGGCAATGGCGCGGGCGTCGTCGCGTTTGGCAAGGCGCTTGCCGTTCTCGTCTCGGATCAGGTGATGGTGGAGGTAGATGGGCGTGGGCAGGTCCAGCAGGCTTTGCAGCAGCACATGAATCTGGGTGGCCTCGAAAAGATCGGCACCGCGCACTGCGTGGGTGATGCCCTGGTCCGCATCATCCGCGACCACAGACAGGTGGTAGGAGCTGCCCATGTTGCGGCGCACCAGAATGATGTCGCCAACGGCTGAGATCAGCGCATCTGGGTCCAAGGCGTGCGTGCCCTGGGATTCCGGGCCTGTCTCCGTGAAACTGCGCAGATCCGCGGCGCGGACGGCTTTCTCCATGTTCAGCCGGATCACGTCCTGGCCCGTGGCCTCGGATGGCAAGCGGCTGCGGCAAGTGCCGGGATAGATGCGCCCGTCCGGGCCGAATTGCGGAACGCCTTCCTGAGGGGCGCCGGCAGCAGCCTCGATATCTGCGCGGTTGCAGCGGCAGGGATAGGTGAGGCCCATTGCGGTCAGCCGGTCCAATGCAGCCCTGTAGCGGGGCAGCCGGTCTGACTGGCGCATCACCGGCGTGGGCCAGCTGAGTCCCAGCCAGGACAGATCCTCATAAATCTGCGCTTCCCATTCGGGGCGAGCGCGGGACTGGTCGATGTCTTCGATGCGCAGCAGAAAGGTGCCGCCCTTTGCGGCAGCCATATCATGCGCCAGCATGGCGGAGTAGGCATGGCCCAAGTGCAGCGGTCCAGTTGGCGACGGCGCGAAACGTGTGGTGAATGTCACGCTTTCTCAATTACATAAACGGTGGACTTCAGGTTGATGCCGGGGAGGTGATCCCCATGCTCCCGGAATAGCAGCCGCGCTGCTGAACAGTCCAGCCATTCATTGAGCTTGCCGGTATAGGCATGGTCGGCCAGTGCATGATCATTATAGGAAAAGGCGAACAATCCGCCACGCGGCAGGGCATGCATGATCGTGTCGAAGATTGCTGGCGGGGCTGCGCCTGTGCCCAGAACGCCGCAGCCGGTGATCAGGCGGTAGGCGCCGTGCGGGATCGGCTGTTTCTCTGCCGCATCAATCCGCGTCAGCCTGCGGTAAACGTCCTTGCTGCGCGCTTGGGTGAGCATTTCCTCCGACGGTTCCATGCCGTCCACCGTTTCAAACCCTTGCAGCCGCAGCGCGAGGCCCGCCAAACCGGTTCCGCAGCCGAAATCCAGAACAGGCTCGCTCATGTCGGTTTGGTATTTTGCCAAAGCCTGGGCAATCCGCCCCGGTGTCGCGTAGCCGTTTTCGGCAATCTCAGCGTCGTAGGAAGCGGCCCACTGGTTGTAGTGCTCCAGGGTCGCTTCCGGTGTTTCAAGGTCGTATGCCTTGTCCAGAAACTTTTCGCACATGCCATAAGCTTAGGCGCTATGGCCGCATTCCGTCTAGGAAAAGTTGCTGAGCCACTCCTGCCAGACCTCTTTGGCGCGGTCGGTATAAGCCTTGTAACGGTCCTTGCGGCCGCGGCGGCCGCCCTTGAGGCCGTCCACCGGGCGGAACAGGCCGAAGTTCACGTTCATCGGCTGGAACGTCTTGGCCTCGGCGCCGCCGGTGATGTGGTGGATCAGCGCGCCCATGGCGCTGTCCTGCGGTACTTCCGGCAGGTCCTGGCCCAGGATCTCTGCTGCCGCCAGGCGGCCCGCCAGAAGGCCCATTGCGGCGCTTTCCACATAGCCCTCGACCCCGGTGATCTGGCCGGCAAAGCGGATGTTGGGTTTCGACTTCAGCCGCATCTGCGCATCCAGCAGGGTGGGCGAGTTAATGAAGGTGTTGCGGTGGATGCCGCCAAGCCGGGCAAAGCTGGCGTTCTCCAGCCCGGGGATCATTTTGAAGACCTCGGTCTGGGCGCCGTATTTCATCTTGGTCTGGAAACCGACGATGTTGAACAGCGTTCCCAGGGCGTTGTCGCGGCGCAGTTGCACAACAGCATGGGCTTTGACCTCCGGCTGGTGCGGGTTGGTCAGGCCCACCGGCTTCATCGGACCGTGGCGCAGGGTTTCGCGGCCGCGTTCGGCCATCACCTCGATCGGCAGGCAGCCGTCGAAGTAGCCCGCGGTTTCGCCTTCGTGGAATTCGGTCTTGTCGGCGGCCAGCAGCGCGTCGATGAAGGCCTCGTACTGGTCCTTGTCCATCGGACAGTTCAGGTAGGCGGTGCGCTCTTCTTCAGTCTCGCCCTTGTCATAGCGCGACTGCATCCAGGCCTTCGACATGTCGATGCTTTCCGCATAGACAATCGGCGCGATGGCATCGAAGAATGCCAGCGCTTCCGCTCCGGTTTCTGCCTGGATTGCCTTGCCCAGTCCCGGCGAGGTCAGCGGGCCGGTGGCAAAGATCCAGTGGCCTTCGGTGGGCAGTTCAGTGATTTCTTCATAAGAAACAGTAACATTCGGGTGTGCTTTCAGCTTGGAGGTCACCGTTTCGGCAAAAGGGTCGCGGTCCACGGCCAGGGCGCCGCCGGCTGGCAGGCGGTGCTCATCCGCAGTGGTCATGATCAGTCCGTTTGCGGCACGCATTTCCCAGTGCAAGAGGCCCACTGCGTTCTGCTCGTCATCATCCGAGCGGAAGGAATTGGAGCAGACCATTTCGCCCAGGTTTCCGGTCTGGTGGGCAAAGGTTTCCACCTTGGGGCGCATTTCGTGGATCACCACTTGTACGCCCATGTTTGCCGCCTGCCAGGCCGCTTCCGAGCCGGCCATGCCGCCGCCCACGATATGCAGTGTTTGTGCCGAATGATCTGTCATGCCCGCCACATAGGGCAGGGGGCGGGCGCGTGCAACAGGCTTGGGTGTTGCGCAGGCGGATGGCCTGCTGCGGCCTGTCTGTACCGGTTGGGGAAATTTGGGGCCGCCGCTGCGGGTATGGATCACCGGGGTGAGAGAACCGGTTGGAGGGACCCTTCCGCAGCAGCAGCCCAAATTGTGCGGGCCGGTGATTGCTCAGCGGCCGTGCCCAATCTTTGCCATCTTTCCGCCAGAATTGAAAGGCGGTCATTTGGCCTATTACGGAAACATTACGTTCCCAATGGTAAACAAAGACTAAAGCTTTCCGTAAATTTTCGGAAAATTTCACTCCTGCCAATCGGGCGGGCGTTTCTCGATAAATGCGGCCATGCCTTCGATTGTGTCGCGGTACATCAGGTTCTCGACGATCACCCCGCTGGTATAGGCATAGGCCTGGTCCAGCGGCATCTGCAGCTGCTCGTAAAAAGCCTGCTTGCCGATCTTCACCGCCGCGCCGAGCTTGGCGGCAATGGTTTCGGCCAGCCTGGTGGTTTCCGTCTCCAGCTCCTCCAGCGGCACAGCGCGGTTGGCCAGGCCCAGTTCGACGGCGCGGGCGGCGTCGATGAATTCGCCGGTGGTCAGCAGCTCAAACGCTTGCTTGCGCGGGATATTGCGCGACAGGGCCACCATCGGGGTGGAGCAGAACAGGCCGATGTTCACGCCGTTGACGCCGAATTTGGTGGCCTCTGCCGCAACGGCCAGATCGCAGGAGGCAACCAGCTGGCAGCCCGCCGCGGTGGCTATGCCGTGGACCTGGGCGATCACTGGCTGCGGCAGGGACTGCAGCCCCGTCATCACGCTGGTGCAGCGTGCGAACAGGTCCTGGAAATACGCCTTGCCGCCGTCCTCTGACGCGCGGCCAGCGGTCATCTGCTTGATGTCATGGCCGGCGCAGAACCCTTTGCCGGTGCCGGACAGAATCACTACCTTGATGCGGCTGTCTTCGCGCAGGGCGTCGATCTGATCCTGAAGTGCTGCCAGCATCTCGTCCGACAGCGCGTTCAGCTTTTCCGGCGTGTTCATGGTGAGCCGGGCAATTGCGCCCGTGTCGTGACGTTCCAGAATTGCCATCTTGCCCTCCTCGCAAATCCGGGGGCAACTCTAGGCGGGGCGAACGGAAAGGGAAAGCATGGCACTGGCATTTGATGTCGCAGGTCTGACGGAATACCTGCATGAAATTTTCCCGCAGGTGCGGGATGACTTTGCCATCGAAACGATGGAGGAAAACCATCTCAGGATGCGGCTGCTGACGGCCGAGAAGCACCTGCGGCCCGGCGGCACGGTGTCCGGCCCGTCGATGTTCGCGCTGGCGGATTGCGCGGTCTATGCGCTGATTCTGGCGCATCTGGGACAGGAGGCACTGGCGGTCACAACCAATTGCTCGCTCGATTTCATGCGCAAGCCCGCGGCCGGCGCGGACCTGATCGGCGAGGCACGGCTTCTGAAGCTGGGCCGGGTTCTGGCGGTGGCGGATGTGTTGATCTATTCCGAGGGCGTGGCGGAGCCGGTGGCCCGCGCCTCGATGACCTATTCAATCCCGCCCAAGCGCTAGGGAACAGGTTTCACAGGGCGGTGGCGAGCGGCTGGCCGACCTTGACCAGCGTTTCCCGCCCCTTAGCGCTGTTGGCAACCAGATCGTCCGAGAAGCGGATCTTGCCCGGCTCGAACACCACCACCACGGTGGAGCCGCCGAACTTGAAATAGCCTTTCTCGTCCATCTTCTGCACCGCACCCGACGTGCGGGTGTTGACGATGGAACCGACACCAAAGGCGCCAACCTCGACAAAGCAGTAGCTGCCCAGCGTCGCGGTTTCGATTAGCGTCCAGGTCCGCTTGTTCTCGCCGAAAACATCGGGACCGGCCCCCAGTGCAATCGGATTCACCGAATGCAGCGCGCCGGGGATGTCCTGCGCCGCAGTGATGCGCCCTGCGGCGGGGAAATGGTAGCGGTGGTAGTCCGCCGGGCACAGCCGCACGATCGCCAGTGCGCCGCCGATGAAGCGCTCCGCGATTCCGGGCAGCATGGTGCGCACCGACATCGGGTAGCCTTTGACCGGGACAAACACGTCCTCAGCCAGTTCCGGGAACACCAGCACCCGGCCGTCTGCGGGGGAGACGACGTCCTGAGGGTCCGCGCTGTATGGGCGGGCCTCGGGCCTCAGGTTGCGGACGAAGAAGTCGTTGAAGCAGCCATAGCTGTCTGCCGGGGCGGTGGCCTCGCTCATGTCAATCGACAGCTCATCGATCACTGCTGTGATCTTGCTCTTGGAAAACCGCGAGTCGAACCATGCACCCATCAGCCGGCTGACCAGGGAAGAGCGGAACAGCAGCTTTTCCACCGGCCTGGCGCTGGCGTTCTGATAGGCCCAGCGGATCCATTTTTCGCCCAGCACCGCTTCTTCAAAGGTCTCACCGGTCTCGCGGTCAACAACAAGAATGGGGTCGCGCTGCATCAAATCTGCCAAATCTGGTTTCGTCCCGCTGCGCCTAGCAAGAAGCAGGGGGCGGGCCAAGAGCGGATTTCCCGCACCGCGGTTGCGCGGCTTCAGATCCTTCAGGCGGCGGCGAAACAAAAAAGGCCGGGGCATGCCCCGGCCGTCAGGTTGTTCTATTGCCCAGGGGATCACGGGCGCCAGAACGGAAGAGTGGCTTCATAATGGGCGTCCTCACGGGTCAGCCCGATGTCCTTCAGCTGCGTCTCGCTCAGGTGTTTCAAATGGGTTCGGGTGCGATGGCGCAGGCTCCACTTGGTCACCAGCACGGCAAAGGAGACGGCCCATTGCGCCAGCACCGGCAGGGCCGGGCGGCTGTTCAGAAAGGACATGTTCGATTGTGCCATTTGCGTGTGCTGTGCCATGGGAGGCTTCCTTCGTATTGTGTTGATACAATCCTGTTGATTTGTCGTGGCGTTTTGATACAAAGGGGGTGCATCATTGTCCAAGGATGGATTGTAATGGGTACAATTTGGCCGCAGACCCTGGGTGAGACAAAAGGTCCCAAGTATAAAAAGGTCGCAGATACAATCCGCTCAGCTGTTGAGGCGGGAAGCCTGAAAATTGGTACAAAGCTGCCGCCGGTCCGCGATCTTGCGTATCAGCTGAGCATAACCCCCGGCACCGTGGCCCGGGCCTACAGCATTCTGACCGATGAGGGGGTGCTGGAGGCCGAGGTCGGGCGCGGTACCTTTGTAGCCGAAAAGAAAAAGCCGGTGCCCGATGACGTATGGTCGCGGGAGCTGCATCTGCTGGAGGCGCGCGATCCCGGCCATGTCAGCCTGTTCAGCCCGCGGATTGCCGACATGGGGCAGGTGGCCGCGGTGCGCGAGGCGCTGCACAAGGTGGCAGAAGGCGAAGCGCGGAACTTCCTGAACTACCCGACCCGCGATGCCTATCGTCCGGTCCGCCAGGCAGCGGCTGAGTGGATTGCGCAGGCACCGGTCGGCCCGGTCAGCGAAAGGGATGTGGTGCTGACCCACGGCGGCCAGAACGGCCTGCTGGTGGTGCTGCAGGCGATCCTGACGGGTTCGCAGCCGGTGATACTGGTCGAGGATCTGACCTATGCCGGCTTCCGTCGCGCGGCGGAACTGCTGCGGGCGCAGGTGGTTGAGGTGGCCATGGACGAGCACGGTATCCGTCCGGACGCAATGGAGCTGGCGATCCGCAAATCCGGTGCCTCGGTTATCTGCACCAGCCCCGAAGTGCACAATCCCACCGGGCTTTTCACACCGCTGGAGCGCCGCAAGGAGATTGTCCGCATCGCCCGCCGCCATGGCGTGCAAATCGTCGAGGATGACTGCTACCGCCTGGGGGAATCGCGGGCGCCCAGCTACCGTGCGCTCGCACCGGAACTGGCCTGGCATGTCTCTTCGATCTCCAAGATCCTGACCCCGGCCCTGCGCGTCGGCTTCGCCCTGGCGCCGGAGGGGCGGGCGGCGGACCTGCGGCGGGTGGCGGAATACGGCTATTTCGGCCTGGCGCAGCCGCTGGCGGAACTGGTGCGGATTCTGCTCACCGATCCGCGGCTGCCGGGGCTGGTTCAGAGCGTGCGAAACGAAATGGCCCGATACGTGCGGGTGGCGGTCAATGCGCTTGGCGGCTTCGACCTGACCTGGAACCCGGAGGTTCCGTTCCTCTGGCTGAAGCTGCCGTCCGGCTGGCGTGCCGCCGCCTTTACCCGCGCGGCAGAGGCCAACGGGGTGCAGATCCGATCAGCGGATGAGTTTGCGCTGCGCGACGGCCGCGCGCCCCACGCGGTGCGCATTGCCATCAACGCGCATGTGCCGCTCAAGCAGTTCGAGGAGGCGATGCTGCGCTTGCGTTCCCTCCTGGACAACCCGCCGGAGCAGATCAGCGTGTGATTTTTTGGGGTATTATTGTACCTATTTTTTAACCTATTGATTTTAATGAGTTTAATCTTGTTTGACGGTGTTGACTGGGGCTGGGGATGCCCGTAAACCCCGTCCATCGAATTCAGGCTGATGACCTATGGGATTCTGCCTTCACGACAAACAGGATTGACCTGCCATGAAAACCTTCTCTGCTACTCCGGCAGACATCGAGAAGAAGTGGATCCTGATCGACGCCGAGGGCGTTGTTCTGGGCCGTCTTGCCTCGATCGTTGCCATGCGCCTGCGTGGCAAGCACAAAGCCTCGTTCACTCCGCATATGGACATGGGCGACAACGTCATCATCATCAACGCCGACAAGGTGCAGATGACCGGCAAGAAGCGCGACGAGCACTTCTACTGGCACACTGGCCACCCGGGCGGCATCAAGTCGCGCACCAAGCAGGAAATCCTGGAAGGTGCACACCCGGAGCGCGTCGTGTTCCAGGCTGTCAAGCGCATGCTGCCGGGCAACCGCCTGTCGCGCCAGCAGATGACCAACCTGCGTATCTATGCCGGTGCCGAGCACCCGCATGAAGCCCAGGCACCTGAAGTTCTGGACGTCAAATCCATGAACAAGAAAAACACCCGGAGCTGATACCGATGGCTGATCAGATCAACACTCTTGAAGAGCTCGCAGCTGCAACCGGTGTGGAAGCAGTGGCTGAAGAAACCATCGTGCGTGAGCCGGTTCGTGACGAACTGGGCCGCTCCTACGCCACCGGCAAGCGTAAAGACGCTGTGGCCCGCGTCTGGATCAAGCCGGGCTCCGGCAAGGTCGAGGTGAACGGCAAAGAGCTGAACAAGTACTTCGCCCGTCCGGTGCTGCAGATGATCCTGCGCCAGCCGTTCCAGGTTGCCGGCGTTGAAGACCAGTTCGACGTTTACGCCACCGTCAAGGGCGGCGGCCTGTCCGGTCAGGCCGGTGCGGTCAAGCACGGCATTTCCAAAGCCCTGCAGCTGTACGATCCGTCGCTGCGCGGCGCGCTGAAAGCTGCCGGCTTCCTGACCCGCGACAGCCGCGTTGTGGAACGTAAGAAATACGGTAAGGCCAAAGCCCGCCGTTCGTTCCAGTTCTCCAAGCGTTAAGCTGGGACCATATGGTTTTGGAAGGGCCCGCCGCTGGCGGGCCCTTTTCTGTTTTTTGCCTTCGCGGCTTTCGGGAAATTTTTCAGGCTTCTTTTAGAAAGTTTTTTTAGGCTGGCCCGGAATTTCTGGAATGGGCAACGGAAGGCAGAAAAAACAATGGCATCACCGGAACTCTTCAAGACTGCCCCGATCGGCAACGGCAAGCTGGACATCGGCCGGTTTACCCATGGCTATGAAGACATGGAAATTGAGGGGCAGGGCGGCGGTGCCAATGTGGCGATTGGCTCCTTCTGCTCAATCAGCCGGGGCGTGCGGGTGATGCTGGATCAGTCCCCGGCGCTGGACCGGATCACGGCCTTCCCCTTTGGCGAAGCTTTCACGGAGCATCTGGGCGGTGCCGAAACACATGCGCCGCGGCAAGGCGGGCAGGATGTGGTGATCGGCAACGATGTCTGGATCGGCGCCAACACAACACTGCTCGGCGGGGTGACAATCGGTGACGGCGCCATCATCAGCCCCAACGCCACCGTGACCGGTGATGTGGGCGCCTATGAAATCTGGGCGGGCAACCCGGCGCAGCTAGTGCGCAAACGCTTTGATGATGAGGTTTGCAAGAAACTGCTGGAATTGCGCTGGTGGGATCTGCCGCTGCCGCTGATCCAGGAAATGGCGCCGCTGCTGTCAACGCAGCCCACCGTGGACCTGATCGAGGGGTTGCAGTGCATTGTCAGCGATCTGGTGACCTTTTCTAATGAAAGCGCAGCCTGACCGCGGAAGGCCGTGAAGCACCCAGGTTTGCAGGCTGATTTCCGACCCGGGCTGCCCTGTCGCCCCCCGGGCGTTAACTTTTTTAAAAAATTGGCGTAACATGGGCAGACCGCTTCCTGTTGGGGGACAGCTGTCATGCCGCAAACCATCTACGAGAAATACGGCGGGTTCAGCGCCATCAGCCGGGTCGTGATGACCTTTTACGAGATGGCACTGGATTCCGATCAGATCGGCGATTACTTCGCCGATGTGGACATGGCGCGGCTCATTGACCACCAGACCAAGTTCATTTCCTCGCTTCTGGGCGGGCCGGCCTCCTTCAGCGACGAGCGCCTGGAAGCGGTGCACAAGGCCTTGGGCATCACCCATGAAGATTTCGACGAAATGGGTGCGCTGCTGAAAGAAGCGCTGGAACAGCATGGTCTGTCAGAGCCGGACATCCGCACCACCCTTAACGCCATCGAGAGCAAACGCAGTATTATCGTCACCCGGGAAGCGGCATGAGCATCGCTGCCATCAATGAACAGCTGTTGCGTGCCATCGGCGTCGGGGTGGCTGTCGTGCGGGCCTCAGACCTCGGGTTTGTCTTTCACAATCAGCCGTTTGCGGAATGGTTCGGAACCCCGGGCGACGGCGCGGCGCTGACCGACGCCATCGACGGGCTAAGCTCGGAGGACCTGGGCACGCTGTGCGACGAGGGGCTGCGCTATTCCGCGGAGCTGAAGATCAAGCGCAAACGCCGCACCTTGGTTTTTGCCATCAACATCTCCCAGGCCAGCCACCGGAATGAGGCGCTGCTGGTGGTGGAATGCCAGAACATCACCCGCATCCGCGAACTGGAGAGCATGATCGACAGCTATTCCACCATGGTGGAGCGCAACACCCGCGAGCTGGAGCGCGAGAAGGAGCGGGTGGAGCGGCTGCTGCTCAACCTGATGCCGCGTTCGGTCTACGAGGAGTTCAAGACCTTCGGCGTGGTCACCCCGCAGCTCTATCCAAAGGTGTCGGTGGTGATGCTGGACTTCGTGAACTTCACCGATTTCGCCTCCCGAACCGACCCGACCGTCACCCTGGGGGAGTTGAACGACATCTTCACCGCCTTCGACCGCATCGTCGAGCAATACGGCTGCGAGCGGATCAAGACCATTGGCGACGCCTACCTCGCTGTTTCCGGGATGCCGGAACCGGCGCCGGATCACGCCACTGCGGTGGCCCATTGCGCCACCCGATTCCTGCGCTATCTGGACCGGCGCAACCAGAGCCACCAGCACAAATGGGAGGCGCGGATCGGCCTTGGCACCGGCTCTGCCGTCGGGTCCGTGGTTGGCATCCAGAAATACGTCTACGACGTCTTCGGTCCGGCGGTGAATCTCGCGTCCCGCCTGCAAGTCTTTGCCAATCCGATGAAAATCGTGGCGCCGGAGGAAATGAAAGACGCCCTGTCAGAGGAATTCCATGTCACCGACATCGGTCCGGAGGACATCAAGGGCATCGGCGAGGTGAACCTGGTCAACGTCGGTGATGAGCTGAGCGCACCGCAGCCCAGCAGCCGGTTCTAGCTGTCCGGCGCAATCAGACCCAAACCGCGCAGGTAGATACCGATACCGCTTTCCAGCAGATCCTCCGGCGGAAAGGGCGAGGCCGCACCGGGGGAATTGCGCGCATACAGTTCCACCACCCCGTGGCTCATCGCCAGCACATGCGCCGAGAACATCGAGGCCGGCGGGCGCTTCTCTGCCGGAATATGCTGGCTGAGATCCGCAGCGGCGCGTTCCAGGATACCCCGGGCGCGGGCAGCGGCATCCGCCAGTTCCGGCGTGCGGTTCACCGAAATCCCGCTTTCGAACATGGCGATGTAATGGCCGGGATGCTTGCGGGCAAAGGCCAGATAGGCCCGTCCCGTCGCCTCAAACGCCGCCAGCGCCGACGGCTGGTACTTGTCATAGGCGTGCTGCATCAGGTCGGCAAACATCACATAGCCCTGGCGCGAGGCCTCCGCGATCAGATCCTCGCGGCCTTCGAAATGGCGGTAGACCGCTGCCGGGGTGACACCCGCCTGCTTGGCGGCTTCCGACAGGGTAAAGCCGGTCGGCCCCTTCGCCTCGATCAGCTGCAGGGCGGCCTCGACCAGGGCCTGGCGCAGATTGCCGTGATGATAACCGCGTTTAGGCATCCCAGATATCCGGGCCTCCGCAAATCGAATTGTCTATCTTGCCCAAGTCCATAGCGTTTTTTTCAGCGTATTCAATGCCCTGCAGAACAGAGCGCACTGCCTGCAGCCGTGCGCGCTTCTTGTCATCAGAGCGCACCACAGTCCAGGGGGCGTCCTCGCTGTGGCTGCGTTCGAAAGTCTCCGAAATTGCCGCGGTGTACTCATGCCATTTCGCCAGGCCCTGCACATCAATCGAGCTCAGCTTCCAGTGTTTCAGCGGATCGGATTCCCGCGCAATGAAGCGGCGCAGCTGCTCTGCCCGGCCAACGTTGAGCCAGAGCTTGAACAGCCTGATGCCGTCATCCACCAGCGCCTGTTCAAACCCGTTGACCTGCTGAAAGAACCGCTCCCGCTGTTCGTCCGTGCAAAAGCCGAAAACCTTTTCGACAACCCCGCGGTTGTACCAGCTGCGGTCAAAGAAAACGATTTCCCCGCCCGCAGGCAGGTGTTCGATGTAGCGCTGGAAATACCATTGGCTCTGCTCGGCAGCGGTGGGTTTGGACAGCGCAACCACCCGGGCGCCGCGCGGGTTCAGGTTCTCGCGGAACCGCTTGATGGTGCCGCCCTTGCCGGCTGCATCGCGGCCTTCGAACACAATGGCGATCCGCTGCCCCGAGGCCTTGACCCAGGCTTGCAGCTTGACCAGTTCGATCTGTAGCGCCTTGATCTCTTTCTCATAGTCTTTGCGGCCCATCCGCTCGGCATGCGGGTAAGAGGGGTTCAGAATGTCATCCTTGCCGGCCTTTTCGATGGCTGTCCGGATGTCCTTGGGGGCGCCGCTTTCAAAATAGGCGCTGATTGCGCCGTCAAATGGCAGCTGCATGTAAAACCCTCCTGTCCTCAAACCCTTATATGGGAAGGCAGTATGGAATGTGAATCGCTTTAACGCAAATGTGCGCGGCGCGCTGCGCGGCGGACGGCATCGGCAACGTCTTCAGTCGCCACATGCTGCGGCATATGGCCGATCCCTTCCAGCAGGGTCAGCCGTGCCGCATCCACATCCCGCGCCAATCCCTCGGCATGCAGCGCCGGGCTGACCAGATCGTCGGCGCTGCCGTGGATGACCTCCAGCGGCACCGTGATGCTGCCATAGTGCCGGGAAAGTTCGGTCACCTCCTCCAGCAGGTTCGCGCGCTGCCGGGCGTTGGCCCGCAGGGAGCCGCGCCGCAGCGACAGGCGGGTGCCGAAGTGCTCTGCATACCCCTCGGGCACCGCCTGCGGGGCAAAGATTTCCTGCAAGGAGCGGCTCACCACGAAATCCGGGACGTAGGCCGCCAGCAGGGGCACCGCCACCATGCTGCCAAAGCGCGAGGAGGTGACGCGGTACAGCGGATCCAGCGGCGTCGTCCAGGGGTAGGCGACCCCGGACACCGAGACCAGCGCCGAGACGCATTCGGGATGATCCACCGCCCAGGCCAGCGCCACCGCGCCGCCATAGCTTTGCCCCAGCACAATGGGTTTTTCCGCCCCCATCTGCGCCGCGGCCTGGCGCAGCAGGTCTGCCTGCTGGCGGATGGTGGCGCCGCTGCCGTTCAGCGGGCTGGAATAGCCCAGGCCGGGGCGGTCGAAGATCAGGATGCGGAACTCCTCCGCCAGCGTCGGCGCCAGGCGGAAGGTCATGTCGCGCGAATTGCCGCTGGAGCCGTGCAGCAGCACCAGATCCGGGCGCTGCCCCTGGGCCGGCCCATCTCCACCACATGCACGCGGTGGGACCCCACCACCAGAACCTGCCCTTGCGGCGGGTGGCGGGCCTCAGCCGCGGCCTCGCGCCGGCCCGCCTGCCAGAGGGTGAGGGCAGCCCCTGCCGCCGCTGCAAGGCCCGCCCAGACCAGCATTCTAGCAGCCGATCTCATCCAGGTCATATGGCGTCGTCTGATAGATCTCATTGATCCAGTTGCCGTACAGAAGATGCGCGTGGCTGCGCCAGCGGTTCTGCGGCTGGCGGCTGGGGTCGTTGTCCGGATAGTAGTTGCCCGGCACGTTGATCGGGGTGCCGTTGGCCACGTCGCGGTCGTATTCCTGCTTCAGCGTATCGCTGTCGTATTCGAAGTGGTTGAAGATATAGAGCGCCCGGTGCGCCTTGTCCTCGATCAGGCAAGGGCCGACCTCGTCGCTGCCCAGCAGCGTCTTCAATCCTTCGGCGGCGTCGACCTCCGCCTGCTTCATCTCGGTCCAGCGGCTGACCGGAATCACGAAATCATCCGAGAACCCGCGCAGGTACGGCGAGGCCGGCGCCAGGTTCTGATGCCGGAAGCAGCCGAACGCCTTGTGGTCCAGCATGTGCTTCTTCACGCCGTGGAAGTGGTTGATCATCGCCATCCCGCCCCAGCAGACGCCAAAGGTCGAATGCACGTTGGTCTGGGTCCATTCGAAGACCTCGCGCATTTCGTCCCAATAGGTCACCTCGGGAAAGTCCAGATGCTCGATCGGCGCGCCGGTGATGATCAGCCCGTCGAACTTCTCGTGCTTCACTTCCTGGAAGGAGTGATAGAACTCCTCCATGTGTTCAGCCGCGGTGTTCTTGGTCTGATGCTCGGTCATCCGGATCAGGCTCAGCTCGATCTGCAAGGGCGTCGCCCCGATCAGCCGGGCAAACTGGTTCTCGGTCTGGATCTTCTTAGGCATCAGATTGAGCAGCCCGATGCGCAAGGCCCGGATGTCCTGACGCGCCGCCTGATCCGGCGACATGACCATCACGCCTTCGTTCGTCAGAACGTCATAGGCGGGCAGGTCTGCGGGGATCTTGATGGGCATGTCAGTATCCTGATTTGCGGAAAGTTGTGCGATATAGCGGAGGTTGTCAGATAAGCCGGTTAGCCGCGGGCCTCAAGGGCCGAGGCGATCAAATCCACGAAACCGGCCTCATCCTTGACGGCCGAGATCTGGTCGGCGGTTACGGTCACGCCCCAGTTGTCCGCCATCGCCTGATAGCGCGGCTGGCGGTGCGCCAGCGCCTGGGCATAGGTCCAGCGGATAAAGGCATCGGGGTCAACATCCGCTTCGGATACCCCGTTTTTGTCAAGATACTCTTGCCAGACCCGGTTCAAGAACTCCGGCTGGTAGGACATCGGCTTGGGCGCCCGGTCAAAGCGGCGGACCAGCTCTGCGGTGTGCTCCTCGCTGCCCTTGATCCAGACCATCAGCGTGTGCTTGCTGAGCTCCGACAGGAGCTGATCGTTCGGGTCGTTGGCATCAACCCATTCACAGATCGACCCGCCGGTGTCGCAGATGAAATTCGGGTAGCCATAGAGCTGCTGCGCCCGGTCCGCGAAATACTCGGTGTCCAGCAGCGCGCGGATCTCGGCAACCCGGAACTGTTCCTGCCGCCGCTTGTATTCGGTAATCGGCAGTCCGCCCTTGGCGGTATCGCCGGGCTTGCCCAGATAGGCAGAGACCGGGCGCAGGTTCTCAAACGTGATGTTGGAGCCGATGAAGATCGAATCCGTCAGCAGCAGCTCGCGCAGGAACGGCACTTTCATCGCTTCGGCCTTGGCATTGTCGGCGATGTATTCGCCCATGTAGCGGGTGCCGATGCGGTAATCGATGGAATAGTGAAACCAGCTGCCGGCCCCGCGCAGGACGTTGCTGACATAGGTTTTGCCAAGCCCGGACATGCCAAAGAACAGCACCCGTTTGCTGGGGGCGTCGCGCCAGTCCTGTGCGGAAGAGTAAAGCATGGAAGTTCCAAGTCCCTGAAGGTTTCAGGCCTTGCTAATCGTCTGCGCGGGCTGGGTCAATTCCGTGCGCGCTTGCGCCGCAAGCTGGGTTTGCCGTTCAGGACCGCCAGCCCAGCCGCCAGCAGGGCAAAGCCTGCATAGGCTTGTGGCTTCAGCGCTTCGCCCAGCACCCATGCGCCCAGCACGATGGCGACCGGCGGGATGATCAGCGTGACCAGCATCAGATTGCCGCTGCCCGCCAGCCCCAGCACCCGGTAATACAGCAGATAGGCCCCGGCCGTGGCGATCAGCGAGAAATAGGCGATGGAGATCCAGGTGCCCGTCTCCAGCGCCAGCGCAGGCGCGCCGTCAATCAGCAGCGCGGCCGGCACCAGGCACAAAGTGGAGCCGGTCAGCATCCCCGCCGCCGCCACCTGCGGCGCCAGGCCGGACAGTTTCAGCCGTGCCCAGGCGCTGGCAAAGGCATAGGAAACCGTGCCCGCCAGCACCGCCAGCTGCGCGGTGCTGCGGATGTCGAAATTGGCAAATTGCTCCAGCCCGATGGCCGTGGCCACGCCCAGGAACCCAAGCCCTACTCCCAGCGCCTTGCGCGCCGTCAGCCGCTCGTCAGCGAACACCAGGGCAGCCACGATCACCCCGAAAATCGCCGTCGCCGCATTCAGGATCGAGGTCAGCCCGGTTTCGATATGCAGCTGCCCCCAGGCCATCAGCCCGAAGGGAATCACGTTGTTCAAAAGCCCCATCACCAGGAAGGCGCCCCAGATCCGCGGCTCCTTGGGCACCGGCAGCCGCATCAGCAGCACAACGGCCCACAGGAACAGCGCCGCCCAGCCGCAGCGGTGCAGCACCAGGGTGACAACGGGGATTTCATCCAGGGCGATGCGGATCGACAGGAACGATCCGCCCCAGATCACGCCGAGCAGGATCAGCTCGGCCCAGGCGCGGGGGGATATGGTCTTTTGCGGGCTCATGACGCTCAGCTAGCGCGCAGGCGGGCGTCAAGCGACCCGTTTCTTGCGGCAAAAGAAAACCCCGCCCGGAAAGGGGCGGGGCAATCTGTCCGGCTGGCGCCTGGATCAGAAGTGGAAGCCGACCTTGAGGCCGAAGCTGACCGCGTCGTTGTCCTCGAAGTTGGTCACCGGATTGCCGCTGGGGGAGGCCACCGCATCGCCCAGCTGGGTGTAGCGGACACCGGCGGAGACCGTCATGTTGTCCTGCTTGTACTGAACGCCCACGCGGATCGCCTCATAGCCGTGGGTCGGCGCCAGCGGAGACACCAGGTTGTCCCCGTCTGCATCGGCATAGATCAGCGCCACCGAGCCGGACCAGTTCTCGTTGAAGGCGCGGCCGACACCCAGCGTGTAGGTAACCGAGTCATCGAGGTCGATCAGGTCGATGGAGCGGCCTGCAAGGGTGCTCAGGCCGGGCACCACCAGATCAGTGACGCTGTGCTCCGCCCAGCGGATGCCGCCGAACAGCAGGGTGTCCTTGGCGACGCCGGTCTGGAAATCCAGGTTCACTGACTGCGGCGTCTTGGTTTTGGTTGCGGTGGCGGCCGTTGCAGTTGTGGCGAAGGTTTCGTTCAGATCGAAATCATGCTCGATTTCGGAGCTGTAAGTCAGCGAGGCGCGCAGCGCGATCTCGGGGATCTCGTAGGCCACGCCGGCCACCCAGCCAAAGGCGCCGTCCTTGTTCACTTTCACATTGTAGGAACCGCCGATGGAGGTGTAGGCGCCCCCCTGCAGATGGATCTCGCCGTCAATCTCCTGGTAGCGGATGCCGCCATGAACGCTGAAGCGATCGTTGAACTTGTATCGCAGCAGGGCGGTGAGAGCGTTCGAGTCCGCCTGTGCGGTGGTGCCGCCAAGCAGCAGGGAGCCGCTGGTCGGGTAAGCCACGTCCACACCCCACGGCTGATCGAAGATCAGGGCGAACGACAGCTGGTCGTTGATGTCGCGCTTGTAGCCCGCGCCGAACATGTTGAAGCGGTCGCCGACATCGCCGGTCGCGGAACCCAGCGGATTCAGCGATGTGCGGTCGTTGCCCGACAGGTCCACCGACGTCGTCGCGAACGAAAACTCGGCATAGTTGCCTTCTTCGAAGATCAGGCCGATCGGCTGCCCGGTGCGGTCCAGACCGCTCGCCATGGCAGATCCTGATGCCAGCGCCAAAGCCGCCGAGGTTGCAAGATAGCGTTTCATTGTTCCTCCCTGTATTGCGGCCGTGGTGAGCCGCTTTACGCGAACGTAATCGGGCGGATTTCAGCAAATCAATATTAACCGCGCGGCAACTAGCCGCTTTCAGTCAGCCTTGAGGGGTTCTGCGGGGCTGTCTTGCAACTATGTTTAGGTAATTTGCAATGCAGATGATGGCGGCACCGCCCAGCACCCAGGCATCCAGCGCCTCGCCATAGATCACCATGCCCAGGATGGCGATGGCGGGCAGGCGGGCAAAGTCCACCGGCACCACCACACTGGCCGGCGCCAGCGACAGCGCAGTGGTCAGGCAGAAATGGGCGGTGAGGCCGGCAATGCCGATCAGCACCAGCCAGGGCAGGGTGGTGGCATCGGGCAGCGCCATGTCGCCGTCCCAGCCTGCCGCCAGCAGCCCCATCACCAGCTGCATGGAGGTGAGCCAGAACAGGATCGAGGCGGTGTGCTCAAACCGGGTCAGCCGCTTGGTCAGAATTGCGGTAAGAGCAAAGAAAATGGCGCAGCTTGCCGCCGCGGCCAGGCCGAGGTTCAACGTCTCCGGGCTGGGCCGCGCCACGATCAGGATGCCTGCAAAGCCAAGCGCCGCCGCCATCATCCGCCGCCGGGTCAGCGTCTCGCCCAGCAGCAGCGGCGACAGGATGATCACCCACAGGGGCGAGGTGAACTCCAGCGCGAAAACCTGTGCCAGCGGTATGAGGGTCACCGCCAGGAACCACAGGTTCTGGCCGGTGAAGTGGAAGATGTTGCGCAGGAGATGCAGCGCCAGCCGCTGCCGCCGGACCTGATGCCAGCGGCCCGCGGCGGTCAAAACGGCAACCACGATCAGCACCCCCACCAGGCTGCGGTAGGCCATGATTTCAAAAGTATCGAGCGTCAGCCCTGCCTCGCGCCCGGCAATGGCCATGGCCGAGAAGGAGACAATCGCCCCTATCATCCACAGTGCCGCCAGCCCCGCGCGCGCCTCGCCATTTGCCATGCCTGCCCCCTTGATCAGCTGGGGAGAGCAGAGGCGCAATATTCATCCGGGGTCAAGCACAACCCGGCGCGGCACCCGCAGGTACGGGCTTGGGTTGCCGCGCAGCAATGCCCGCTTGTCAGGCGGCCGCGTTCAAATTTCAGGCGGCGCTGCTCTGACAGCGCCGCGCCGCCGCGTGGGGGCAGGCGTCAGAGGATCTCGCGCAGCAGCTGCGCTTGGGGGTAGCGCGCGATGGTCTCTTTCGCCTGTGCGCCGATCCGCACAAGCTCATCTTCATTCTGCAGCACCCCGGCGATGCCCTCTGCCAGCCCGTCGTAAGGCAGGCAGAACAAGCCGTCCCGGTAGCAGTCGTCGATGCGGGTGGTTGGGTTCACCTCCGCTGCTGTAGGGATGCCATTGGTCATCAGGTAGAAGGCGCGCACGATCTCGAAAATCTGCGTTTCATAAAAGTGAAGGTTCAGCACGACGCGCGAGCGGGAAATCCAGGCATCGCGCTCCGGGCCGTAAACGCCATACAGCGCCTTGACCCGCAGACCGCGGGTTTCGAGGTCTGCAAGAACCGCCTGCCGGCGCGGGTTGATGCAGCCGTAAAACAGCACGTCCACGTCCTGCTGCTGCTGCCGCGGGATGCGGCAAAGCTCTTTCTGGAACCCGAACTGGAACTTCTCCACGCGCTTGACGCCGAACTCCTTCAGGTAGGCGACATTAGCATCGCTGTAATCCCACAGCGTGAAGTCGTGCGAAAACCACTGCAGAATATTCTGGTTCCAGCTGCCGGGCGTTCCGCCCAGCTGCTCGGTGTTGAGGATGATAGTGTCAGGCGGCAACTGGGCTGCCATAGAAGGGTTCAGAAGGTGAACACCGATCAAGATGTTCCGCGCAGCGGGGTCGATGCCGTTCTTCTTCAGGGCTGCCTCATGGCCAAGCTCGCGCAGCGCATAGAGCAGCAAATCGGCGATTTCGTAGAACGCGCCCGAATGGACGTAGTTCTGGGGCTCGACCAGGCAGATATTGTATCTTTGCGTCATGTGGGGTCCGATCACGCCTCAGCCGGCGGCCGCTTCAGGCAGCGGCTGTGCGGCGGACTGCCGTTCGTAACCGAAGTTGTCGAAGTCCATGCCGTAGAGCTTCTCGACAATGGCCAGGCCCTCGCTGCTCAGCGCCAGATCGCCGGGATCAAAACCTTCAGGCACGCGCAGATGGTTGCTGTGCGTCATCTGGTGGCTGGCCGGGTTGCCGAACAGGGCCGCATCGATGAAGGCCTTAGCCTTCTCCGCGCCGTTTTCCTCAAGCTTGAACACCTGGTAGTTGGCACTTGGGTAGAAGAAGCCTGACTGCGGATAGAAATGGCCGTCCATCCACCCCTTGGTCAGGCAGTTCTCCAGCAGGCGGGTCTTGACGAACTGGTCCAGCGTCTCGTCGCCGCCGATCCGGCGTTCAACCAGCCGCTGGAACTTGTAGGCGCTTTCCAGCCGCGCCACCGGGTGGCGCACGATGGTGAAGAAGGCGGTGAAGAAATCCTTGGGGAACAGCCGCGACAGGGATTCGCCGTCAATGTGCTGGGGGGACGAAATGTTCCAGTGCTGACGGGGCGGACTTGCCACATACTGCTCGTCCAGGAACGCCAGGCTGACACCGTTCAGGCCCTGAACGTAGCGCTCGATGGATGTGCCGCCGCATTTGGGAATATGCGCGAAGTGAAGCAGCACGTCTTTGTATTTGATCAAGGGCATTTTGCGCCTCCATTAGCCTCCAAGCAGTTGGCCGCCGTGGTCAATCCGGCGGCCAAGCGTTTGGCTCAAGATGGCGCAAATTGTTTAAACGTTCTTTAAAACAGGCGTGGAATTCCCCCCTGTTTCAAGGGGTGAACCTTGCCGTTTTCATTCCCACTCGATGGTTCCCGGAGGCTTCGAGGTGATGTCGTAGGTGCAGCGGTTGATGCCCTTCACCTCGTTGATGATCCTTGTGGCGGTCTCGCCCAGGAACTCGTGGCTGAACGGGTAGTAATCCGCGGTCATGCCATCGACAGAGGTCACCGCGCGCAGAGCGCAGGCGTAGTCATAGGTGCGGCCGTCGCCCATCACGCCGACGGTGCGGACCGGCAGAATCGCCACGAAGGCCTGCCAGATGTCATCGTACAGGCCGTGCTTGCGGATCTGGTCGATGTAGATCGCATCCGCCTCGCGCAGGATCTCCAGCTTCTCGCGGGTGATCTCGCCGGGGCAGCGGATCGCCAGACCCGGCCCAGGGAAGGGATGGCGGCCGATGAAGCTCTGCGGCAGGCCCAGTTCGCGGCCGAGCGCGCGGACCTCGTCCTTGAACAGCTCGCGCAGCGGCTCGACCAGCTTGAGGCCCATCTTCTCCGGCAGGCCGCCGACGTTGTGGTGCGACTTGATGGTGACGGAAGGGCCGCCCGAGAAGGAGACCGATTCAATCACATCCGGGTACAGGGTGCCCTGCGCCAGGAACTCGGCGCCGTCGATGGTGTCGGCGTGTTTCTGGAACACGTCGATGAACAGCTTGCCGATGATCTTGCGCTTGGTTTCCGGGTCCGACTGGCCGTCCAGCTCGCCCAGGAAAAGATCGCTCTCATCCGCGTGGATCAGCTGGATGTTGTAGTTGTCGCGGAACATCGAGACGACTTCTTCCGCCTCGTTCTTGCGCAACAGGCCGTGGTCCACGAACACACAGGTCAGCTGGTCGCCGATCGCCTCGTGGATCAGGATCGCCGCAACCGAGGAGTCGACGCCGCCGGACAGGCCGCAAATCACCTTTTTGTCGCCGACCTGCTCGCGGATCTTCTCGATCATCTGCTCGCGGTAGGCACCCATGGTCCAGTCGCCGCTGAAGCCCGCCAGCTTGACGAAGTTCTCATAGAGCTTGGCGCCGTTCGGGGTGTGGTGCACCTCAGGGTGGAACTGCACCGCATAGAAATTGCGGGAGACATCGGCGGTGATGGCAAAAGGCGCGTTGGGGGAGGTGCCGTAAACCTCGAACCCCGGGGCGATCTTGCTTACGTGGTCGCCGTGCGACATCCAGACCTGCTCGCGGTCGTTGTCATTGGCAAACCAGCCTTCCAGCAGCGGCGGTGTTTCCACTGTGGGGGTCACAAAGGCGCGGCCGAATTCGGCGGTGCCATGGCCGCTTTCTACCTTGCCGCCCAGCTGATGCATCATCACCTGCTGGCCGTAGCAAATGCCCAGGATCGGCACGCCATAGTCGAAAATCTCCTGCGGCGCCCGCGGGCTGCCCTCGCGGGTCACGCTGTCGGGCCCGCCCGAGAAGATCACCGCCTTGGGCGCCAGCTCGCGCACAAAGTCCATGGTGACATTCTGATAGGGGTGGATTTCGCAATAGACGTTCAGCTCGCGCAGGCGGCGCGCAATCAGCTGCGTGACCTGGCTGCCAAAGTCGATGATGAGAAGGCGGTCATGGGATGTCTCTGTCATGCACGCGCCATAGGGCAGGAACGCGTTTTCCGCAAGGGGGTTTGGCCGCCATCCCGGGTGCCGGGCGTTATTTAACGGCAGACCGGCGTCCCGTCCGCACCGGGTATGCCAAAGTCCACCGGCGCGGTGGAAATTGCAGCGGCAATGTCGCTTTTCAACTTGAATGGCCGCAATCCTGCGGCGGCGGGCCGCACGGGGGCTATAATACCCATCGCAATGAAATGCCTGTGGTGAGGATAAACCATGTCAGAAGCATCCCCGCGCCGTCGTGCCCGCGGTTCCGGCGGCGGCGCCGCCCGCCGCGCCGAGCGCACCAGCGTCAAGATCGAGACCGCCAAGTACATCGAGCGCAACATTCCGAACTTCGAGATCCTGAACGAGGAAGCGCTGGAGATCATCGAGTACAACGCAGACACGATCCTGGAAGAGGTCGGCGTCAATTTCGTTGACAACCCGGCGGCGCTGCAGCGCTGGCGCGATGCCGGTGCCGATGTCCAGGGCGAGCGCGTGCGCATCCCCCGCGGCCTGGCCCGCAAGCTGTGCGAAACCGCACCTGCGGAATTCACCCAGCACGCCCGCAACCCTGAGAAATCTGTGGTCATCGGCGGCCGCAACCTGGTTCTGGCACCGGTCTACGGCCCGCCCTTCGTGCGCGACCGCAACGGCGGCCGCCGCTACGCGACCATGGACGACTTCAACAAGTTCGTGAAGCTGGCGTACATGTCCAAGTGGCTGCACCACTCCGGCGGCACTGTCTGCGAACCCACCGACATCCCGGTGAACAAGCGCCACCTGGACATGCTGATGGCGCATATGACCCTCAGCGACAAGCCGTTCATGGGCTCCGTCACCGAACCCAGCCGCGCCCAGGACTCCGTCGATATGGCCGGCATCCTGTTCGGCAAGGAGTTCGTGCAGAACAACACCGTGATGACCTCGCTGACCAACATCAACTCGCCGATGACCTTCGACGACGTGATGATGGGCTCGCTGGAAGTCTACGCCCAGAACAACCAGGCCTGCATCATCTCGCCGTTCATCGTCGGCGGCGCCATGGCGCCGGTGTCGGTGGCAGGCACCCTGACCCAGGTGCTGGCAGAGGTTCTGGCCGGCATCGCCTACAACCAGCTGTGCCGCCCCGGCGCGCCCGCGATCTTCGGCGCCTTCGTGTCCTCGATCGACATGAACTCCGGCGCGCCGACCTTCGGCACCCCCGAAGCGTCGCTGGTCACCTATGGCGCAGGCCAGCTGGCCCGCCGCCTGGGCGTGCCGTTCCGCTCGGCCGGCTCGTTCTGCGGCTCCAAGCTGCCGGATGCGCAGGCAGCCTACGAAACCGCCAACTCGCTCAACATGGGCCTGATGTCCGGCGTGAACTTCATGCTGCACTCCTGCGGCTGGCTCGAAGGCGGCCTGGTTGCCGACTTCGAGAAGTTCGTGATGGACGCCGACCAGCTGGGCACCCTGCATGGCCTCGCCAAGGGCGTCCCGGTGGACGAGAACGGCCAGGCGATGGACGCTATCCGCGAGGTCGGACCCGGTGGCCACTACCTCGGCTGCGCCCACACCCAGGCCAACTTCAAATCGGCCTTCTGGAAGTCCGAAGTGCTCGACTACAAACCGTTCGAGCAGTGGGAAGAGGAAGGCGCGCGCGACACCTATGCGCTGGCCTCCAACCGGGTCGAGAAGCTGCTGGCAACTTACGAGCAGCCGGCTCTGGATCCGTCGATCAAGATGGCGCTGGACGAATATGTGGCCGAGAAGAAAGCCTCCATGCCCGACGCCTTCATGTAAGGGCAAAGGCGGAAATCAGGGGCAGGGGTGTGCACCCTCTGCCGCAGCAAAACGGCGGTCCCGCGGGGCCGCCGTTTTTGCGTTGGGGCGCGTGCGCAGATAGGCCGCCTCACCGGCCAGCGCGATCAGCACATCCACATGGCGGATCATCGAATAACCTGCTTCGCCGACCTTGCGCGCGGCGTTCAAGCCCTCCTCCAGCTCCAACAGCCGCATCACCGCCGCCGCAGGCCGCGGCACGCCGCCATAGCCCAGGATCCGCCGCAGATCGCGTTTGCGGCAGTAGTTCCGGGCGCCAAGCCGGGCCGCCCGCGCCAGGATCCGCGGGCGCCGGAGCAACGAAACACGGCTGAATACATCCTGCATGATCGTCTCCTTTCCTATCTCTGATCTGGCTCTGCTATAACACAACCCAGGGTGGTGTTGCGGAAAGGGGGTGACCGGCGAACGGTCCGTTTTGTGATGATTATGGTTTTTCTGGAAACAATGACGTTCGATCCGCGCTTTTGTTCAAATTCGGCCGGGCGAAACGGGACATGCCGCAGGCACCTTTGAGTGCGGCTGGCCCCGGCAGCCTGGCGTAAAACCGGGGGTTAAGAATGCAAAACATGACACAGGCACCCTTTCCGGGCTGGGTGCCGCTGGAAACATGCCGCTACCTTCAGCACACCGAGGCAGGCCGCCCGATCCGGCAGCTGGCCCGCAAGGCGGGCTGCCATCCCTCCACCATACTGCGGCAGGTCCGGCGGGTGGAGGTCCTGCGGGACGACCCGCTGATTGACGAGGTGCTGACCTATTTGGCCGGGCGCTATAAAACCGCCCCGGCGAAACCCTGGCAGGAGGAAAAGCCCTCCGCCGCAAACCGCAGCCTGAGGTCGGGCTTCGAGCGGGAGGCAGCCAGCGTGCTGACCCTGCTCAGCCGGGGCGGCGCGGTTCTGGCCGCTGCCGAGGGCATGGAAATGGCCGTGGTGGTGCGCGAAGGCCACGAGGCCGACGGCCAGAAGGTGGCGGTGTCGCGGCCCTTGGCGGGGGCGCTGGCGCTGACCGGCTGGATCGCCTGCTCGCGCAAGGGGCGGATCAGCCGCTACTCGATCACCGCCGCCGGGCGCAGCGCGCTGAACCGGATCATTGCTGACCAGGAAAACCGCGCCCGCGCACGGCTGGAGGGCGGTTTTGCCGAGGCGCAGGCGCCGTTCGAGGCACCAGAGGCGGGTGAGACCGGGGGCTTGGGCCGCAAGTCCCGCTATGGCGGCGCTGAAACCCCGCTGGAGATGCTGGCCAGGCTGTCCGACAAGGATGGCAAATCCTTCCTTTCCCAGCCGATGGTGCGGGCAGGCAGGCGCCTGCGTGAGGATTTCGAGCTGGCGCAGATCAGCAGTCATCTGATGCAGGAGGAACTGTATTTTGCCCAGGGCAGCCACCCCATGCGCAGCACCAGCCACCAGGCCGCCGCCGCGGCGCACCAGCGGATGACCGGGGCGCTGCAGAAACTGGGCGCGGGCCTCAGCGATATCGCCCTGCGCTGCTGCTGCCATCTGGAAGGGCTGGAAACCGCAGAGCGCAAACTGGGCTGGCCGGCCCGGTCGGGCAAGGTTGTGCTGCGCATCGCCCTGCAGCATCTGGCCGACTACTACGGCGAGGCCAGCCCGCAAGAGGAAGAGATGATCGGCTGAAGCGGGCTGCGCCGCAAAGGAAAACGGGCCCGCAGCGCGGACCCGTTCGAATGCCAGATCTGGCAGCGCGCCTTAGGCGGGAACTTCTGCCTTGGCTTCTTTCAGGTGCGCCAGCACGGTTTCCGGGGAGGACACGCCATAGGGGTCTTCGCCGTGGTTGTCCGACAGGCCCGGCTCTTCGAACCATGCCTCAACAACACCGTTGTTGACGATGGCCGCATAGCGCCAGGAGCGGTTGCCGAAGCCCAGGTTGTCCTTGGCGACCAGCATGCCCATCTTGCGGGTGAACTCGCCGGAGCCGTCCGGGATCACTTCCACGTTTTCCAGCTCCTGGGCGCGCGCCCAGGCGTTCATCACGAAGCTGTCGTTCACCGACATGCAGTAGATCGCGTCGATGCCCTCGGCCTGGAAGTCACCAAAGCCTTTTTCAAAGCCCGGCAGCTGGTAGGTGGAGCAGGTGGGGGTGAAGGCGCCCGGCAGCGAGAACAGCACAACGCGCTTGCCTGCAAAGTAGTCAGCGGTGGTCTTGTCTTCCCAGCGGAACGGGTTCGGGCCCTCGATCGACTCGTCACGGACACGGGTGTGGAAGGTCACGTCGGGCAGCTTAACGCCAGCTTTCATCTCTGAATCTCCTGAAGGTGTATGCTCGTTCGGCGCGCAGACTTAAAATGATTCTAAGCCGGTATCAACATGTCCATGAGTCCAGGATGCAGGTTACCTTGCTGCGCTGCGGCAGGCGGCGCAGATGCGCCTTTCAAGGCGCGGATCGCGGCATTCCGCTGCCGCCGATTGTCCCCTTCAGCCGCCGGGCGCGGCGCTAGGCCGCAGCCTTCTTGATGGTGACAGTGGTGCCGCGGACCTTCCGTTCGGCGGCGGCGGTCAGGTCGTTGAACTTCTTCAGCGTCGCCAGCAGCTTCTTCTTGTCCTTGGAATCCTCGATGGCGCCGGGGAACTTCTTCTTGGCGGTCTGATACTGGTCGTTGATCTTCTTCAGATCCTTGAATTTCGCTGCCGCCGCCTTCAGCTCCGGCGCCGCCGCTTTCAGGTCCTGGCCCGCCTTGTCGATGGCGGCGACGCAATGGGCGTTGATCGCCTTCACCAGCGCGCCGACCTGGTTGGTGTATTTCTTCAGGTTGCGGTCCACCAGAAGCTGCGGCAGCTCTGTCGCATCCTTCTTCTTGTCGTGGCTGTCCGGCTTTTCCTTGAGGATGGCATTGACCTTCTTCTGGAAATTCGCCGCATACAGCTTTTGCGCCGCATTCAGCTTGCCCTCGTATTCAGAGGCCTTCTTGACCGCGGCAGCCTCCTTGGCCAGCTCGCCCTGCAGCGCCTCGATATCCTTCTTCGAAGCAGACGTCTTGGACCGCTTCTTCAGGTCCTTCTCGATGTCGGCGGCCAGCTTGTTCATCTTGGCCAAATGCGCCTTGGCATCGGCGCAAAAGCTCTTCATCGCGTCGACGTCGCCCTGAAGAATGTCCACCGCCTTGTTCCAGGTGGTCAGCCCGTCCTTGAAGTGCTTGTTCTTCTGGAAGTCCGCCAGCTTCTCTGACTTCACCCCGTCGGCCCGCGCCTTGGCCAGGCTCTCGCGGAAGTAATCCTCGCCCTCCCAGGCGTTGCCCAGCGAAATCCCGATCCGCTTCTTCAGCTTGTCGCCCTCGGCGGTGGTGAATTTCTTGGTTCCGGCGGCCAGATTCTTGTGCTCTGCCTTGAATTTCTCCAGCTCCTTGGCCATGCGTCCCCTCCCTGAATGATCTGCGGTGAAATCTCCTTGCTTGCGGGAATTATGTGTCCCGCTGCGCCGCTTTGGCAAAGGAAAACGGCACATTTGCGCAGTTTGAGCCATGACAAAGCCGCAGGGCAGGGTTGACGATATGACCGTGCCAAGCCAGATCAGCTGTGTTAAACCCGCTCAGAACGCCAAAGGCCGGAAGGGAAATTCCACGTGAGAGACCTTAAGATCCCGGAACAGCGCCACCCAGAGAAGGCGCACCGTCCCGACAACGCTCAGCCCAAGAAGCCAAGCTGGATCCGGGTCAAGGCGCCGGGCGGCAAAGGTTATGCCGAAACCCACAAGATCATGCGCGACAACAAGCTGACCACGGTCTGCGAGGAAGCGGGCTGCCCCAACGTCGGCGAATGCTGGAGCCAGGGCCACGCCACCATGATGATCATGGGCGAGATCTGCACCCGCGGCTGCACCTTCTGCAACATCGCCACCGGCCGCCCCGACGCGCTGGACGCGTTTGAGCCGGGCCGCGTTGCCCATGCGGTCGAAAAACTCGGCCTCAACCATGTGGTGATCACCTCCGTTGACCGCGACGACCTTGAGGATGGCGGCGCCGAGCATTTTGCTCAGACCATCCGCGCCGTGCGCCACCGCAGCCCCAAGACCACAATTGAGATCCTGACCCCGGATTTCCTGAAATGCGCGCCGGAGGTGCTGGAAACCGTTGTGGAAGCCAAGCCCGACGTGTTCAACCACAATCTGGAAACCGTGCCGGGCCTGTATCCTGAGGTCCGCCCGGGCGCCCGCTACTTCCACTCCCTGCGCCTGCTGCAGCGGGTCAAGGAGATGGACGCCTCCATCTTCACCAAGTCCGGCATCATGGTCGGCCTGGGCGAGGACGAGCAGGCGGTGAAACAGGTGATGGACGACATGCGCGCCGCCGACATCGATTTCCTGACCATCGGCCAGTACCTGCAGCCGACGCCCAAGCACCACGCGGTGGACCGCTTTGTCACCCCGGATGAGTTCAAGACCTACGAGAAAGCCGCCTATGGCAAGGGCTTCCTGATGGTCTCGGCAACGCCGCTGACGCGTTCTTCCTACCACGCAGGCGACGATTTCGCCCAACTGCGCGAGGCCCGCAACAAGAAGCTGGGCCTGGCATGACGCCTGAGCGTCTGGCGCAGCTCACCCGGCTGCGCCGCGCCCTTCATCAGATCCCCGAGGTCTCCGGCGCCGAGGAAAAGACCGCCGCGATGGTGGCGGGCTATCTGCGCCAGTATCAGCCCGACCGGCTGCTGACGGGTCTTGGCGGCCATGGTGTCGCTGCCGTTTATGAGGGCCGGGCGGATGGCCCGACGGTGCTGATCCGCTGTGAACTCGACGGTCTGCCGATTGAGGAGCTGTCGGAGCAGCCCTACCGCTCCACCCATGCAGGCCGCGGCCACCTCTGCGGCCATGACGGCCACATGACGATGGTTGCGGCCCTGGCCGAAGACCTCGCTGCCAGCCGTCCTGCCAAGGGCCGCGCCGTGTTGCTGTTCCAGCCCGCCGAGGAAACCGGCAAGGGCGCAGCTGCCGTGATTGCTGATCCCGCATTTATACAGATTGCACCGGACTACGCCTTCTCCTTGCACAATCTGCCCGGCCTGCCCGCGGGGCAGGTGGCCTTGTGCTCCGGCCCTGCAAACTGCGCGTCGCGGGGCATGCGGGTCAAGCTGACCGGCAAGACCTCCCACGCTGCCGCGCCGCAGGACGGGGTGTCGCCCGCGGGCGCCATTTCTCAACTGCTGCCGGGGCTGGCGGCCCTGGGCAGCGGCGGTGATCTGGGGCCGGAGTTCGCGCTGGTCACGCTGACGCATGCGCGGCTGGGCGAGGCCACATTCGGCATCGCGCCGGGTGAGGGCGAGGTCTGGGCCACCCTGCGCACTGTCACTGACGCCCGGATGGACCAGCTCATTGCCGATGCCACGGCGCTGGCGGAGCAAGTCTGCGTGGCGGAAGGGCTGGGGGTCTCGATCGAATTCGACGACGTCTTCGACGCCTGCACCAATCACCCGGAGGCGGTGGAAGTGCTGAACGCCGCCTGCGCCGCGGCCGGGTATCCGGCGCAGATGCGGGGCTATCCGCAGCGCTGGTCCGAGGATTTCGGCCAGTTCGGCAAACAGGCGAAGGCGGCGATGTTCTGGCTGGGCTCCGGCGAGACGCAGCCGCAGCTGCACAACCCGGATTTCGATTTCCCTGACGCAGCAATCCCGGCCGGAGCCGGGATCTTTCTGCAAACGCTCAGAAATCTTCTGGGCTGACCTTTACTGGGTCAGCGCATTGACAACGGCGACGGCGCCGACAATCGCCAGTGTGTCCTTTACCACCTCAAAGATCTTGTCGCCCTGGCGCACATAGCGGTGCCCGTCGCGCGGCGGGTTCAGGCCCCAGCGCCCGTAATCGTCCACATAGACCCAGTCACTGCCGTTGATGCGGCCGTCGTAACGGCCGTGATCATGATCGTGATGGTCGTGGCTGTGCTTGTGGTGATGGCGTTTCTTCACCTGGCCCGGCGCATAATGGGCAGCGCTCTTGCTGTGGCCCGGTGCCCATTTCGGCGGCCCCGCATGGGAGGCTGCGGGGGCAAGGGTGAGGGTCATCGCCGCGGCTGCGGCTGCCGTCAGAAATTTCTGCATTTGCGGATCTCCTGTGATCGCTGCCTTTGGGAATCACATGGGGCAGGCCGCCTGAAAAGGCAAACGGGCTGCGCCGGATAGTGCCGGCAAAGGGCGGGAAACCGGCAGAGACACGCCGGTTTCTTTCAGTGCGCAGGTTTTTGAATTCTGTGGCTTTTCTGCCCGGAAGCCCCGGTGGCCTCACAGTTGGTGCACAGGGGGTGTACGGGTGGTGCACAGGGGGTGCACGCATGTCACCCCCGGATTTTGGCCGTTTCAGCCCTCGTCGGTGAACCGCACTTTGCCGATATGCGGCAGGTTGCGGTTGCGCTGCGCATAGTCGATGCCATAGCCGACGACGAATTCGTCGGGGATCTCAAAACCCACCCAGTCGGAGCGGAAGTCCACCTCGCGCCGCGACGGCTTGTCCAGCAGCGCAATGGACTTCAGCCGCGCCGGGTTGCGGCTTTGCAGCAGGTTGGTGACGTGATTTAGCGTGTGGCCGGTGTCGACGATATCCTCCACCACCAGCACGTCTCGCCCTTCAATGGCGCCGCGCAAGTCCTTGAGGATACGCACTTCCCGGCTGCTCTCCATCGAGTCGCCGTAAGAGGACGCCTCCAGGAAATCGACCTCGATCGGCAGGTCCAGCTCGCGCACCAGATCGGCGATGAACACGAAGCTGCCGCGCAGCAGGCCGACCACGACCAGCTTGTCGGTGTCCTTGAACTCCGCTTGGATTTCGCCGCAAAGCTCCTCGATCCGCGCGGCGATTGCCTTGGCCGAGATCATCACATCAATGACATATGGACGCTGTGTCATGGCTGCCCCCTTGAATTTCCCGCGCGTACATAGGACATCACGCCCGGTAATTGTAGCAGAAAATCAGCGGACAGATGCCCACACACTCGGAAACCCGCCAGATGCCCTATTCGGCACAGCAGATGTACGATCTGGTGGCCGACGTCGCGCGATATCCCAAGTTCCTGCCCTGGTGCGCTGCCGCCCGCATCCGCAGCCGCGCGCCGCTGGGCGATTCAGAGGTGATGGAGGCGGATCTGGTGATCTCCTTCAAGGTCTTCCGCGAACGGTTCGGCAGCCGGGTAACCCTTTATCCGGGCGAGAGAAAAATCGATACCGAGTATCTGGACGGCCCGTTCCGCTACATGAAATCCCACTGGATCTTCACCCCGCGCGAGGATGGCACCTGCGACGTGTCTTTCTTCGTCGATTTCGAGTTCAAGAACGCGGTGCTGCAGGGCATCATCGGCGTGGTCTTCAACGAGGCGATGCAGCGCATCGTGCGTGCGTTCGAGCGCCGTGCGGCGGAGCTGTACGGCTGAGGCGCTGCGGGTCGGAAACCTGTTGACCTCAAGCGGGCTTCAAGTTGTATCACCTGCCGGAATTTGAATTTTCGACGGAAGGGGAAGCCGTTATGGAGCAGGAATTCTGGCAGGCGCGCTGGCGCGAGAACCGGATCGGGTTTCACGAAGCGGCGCCCAACACCTTGCTGACGCGGCATTTTCCCTTGCTTGATCTGGAGGCGGGCCAATCCGTGTTTGTTCCGCTCTGCGGCAAGGCGCTGGATCTGGACTGGCTGCTGTCACTGGGGCTGTGTGTGACCGGCGTGGAGTTCCATCAGGGCGCGGTGGAGGAAGTGTTTGCACGGCTAGGGCTGACCCCGGAAGTCACGCAAGCAGATGGGCTAACCCGCTTTCAGTCGGGCGATCTGACCCTGTACGCAGGCGATTTCTTTGCCCTTTCCCCAGCGCATCTCGATAAGGTTGATGCGGTTTATGACCGGGCGGCGCTGGTTGCGGTGAAGCCACAGGACCGGCAGGCCTATGCCGCGCATCTGAACCGGATCACCGGGACTGCCAGGCAGCTCCTGATCGGGTTTGATTACGACCAGTCCCTGATGGACGGTCCGCCGTTTTCGGTGCCGGGATCAGCTGTGCGGGCGCTGTATCAGGACAGCCACGGCATCACCCTGATCGAAGAGCGCGCGGCTGCGGGCCGGGTCGGCGCGCGCTGCAACGCGCTGGAACAGGCCTTGCTGCTTACCCCTTTGACCTGAAACGAAAACGGGTCCCCGAAGGGACCCGTCCGGTGCAAAATACGCACCGTCTGCCGTGAGTGGTGGCATTCGTCATAGCCGGTGTCAGCTGTTCATGTCGTATGCGCGCTCACCGTGAACTGAGAGATCGAGGCCGTTGGTCTCGCTTTCAAGATCCACGCGCAGCGACGTGATCGCGGCGGTGACTTTCACCAGCACGATGGTCACAACCACGGTGAAGATGCCGACGATGGCCAGCGCGCCCAGCTGTGCGGCCCAGGCGCCGGCGCCGAAGACGGCGATCATGATGGTGCCGAAGATGCCGCCGACGCCGTGCACGGCAAAGACGTCGAGGGTGTCGTCGATCTGCATCTTGTTGCGGATCAGGTTGACCGCCTCCTGGCACAGCACGCCGGCAACAGCACCGATGATCAGCGCTTCCACCGGGCCGACAAAGCCGGAGGCCGGGGTGATCGAGGCGAGGCCAGCAATGGTGCCGGTCACCAGGCCCACGAGCGAGGCCTTGCCGTATTTGATTTTTTCCCACAGCGCCCAGGAGAGGGAGGCGGTGGCGGCGGAGATATGGGTCACGGTCAGCGCCATCGCCGCGCCGCCGTCAGCCGCCAGCTGCGAACCGCCGTTGAAGCCGAACCAGCCGACCCACAGCATCGCGGCGCCGATCATCACATAGCCGGGGTTGTGCGGCGGGATGCTGCGGTTTTTGCGCGGGCCCAGGAAAAAGGCGATGATCAGCGCGGCCAGGCCTGCGGTTTCATGCACGACGATGCCGCCGGCAAAATCCTTCACACCTGTTTCACCGAAGATGCCGCCATCAGCCAGGAAGCCGCCGCCCCAGATCCAGTGCACCACTGGCGCGTAGCACAACAGCATCCAGAGGCCGGAGAACACCAGCACGAAGCCGAAGCCCACCCGCTCCACATAGGCGCCGACGATCAGCGCGGGCGTGATGATGGCAAAGGTCATCTGGAAGGCAAAGAACAGAACCTCGGGCAGGGTGCCCGACAGGCTGTCGGCGGTGACACCGCTCAGGAACATCTTGTCCAGCCCGCCCCAATAGCCGCTGGTGCCGCTGCCGAAGGCAATTGAGTAGCCGAACACCAGCCACAGAACGCTCATCAAACAGGCAATGGCGTAGCAATGCATGAAGACGCTGAGCACATTGCGGGCACGCACAAGCCCGCCGTAGAACAGGGCCAGCCCTGGCAGTGTCATGAAGAGGACCAGGGCCGTGGCCACAATGATCCATGCGGTATCCGCTCCGTTCATCCGATTGTTCCTTCCCCTCAAAAACCGGTTGGATCAGGAGAAAGCGGAAAGCCTGCGCAGTAAAAAGCGGCAGAGGTGCGGAAGGCGCACAAAAACGGGGCTTTTTTGCAAGTGCTGAAAAATTGAGCGCCGCAGCGGGTCAGCTGCCCGTTTCGCGTTCGATTTGGGAAATGGCCTGCGCCAGCAGTTCCAGCGCGTGATCGCGGGTGGCGGCGCGGACATTGGCGCGGCCGATGGCGCCGAATTCCACGGTTTCCGTCCTGGCGGGCAGGCCTGCGCGGGCCAGGCCAAAGCAGACGCGGCCTTCGGGCTTGAACTCGGATCCGCCGGGGCCGGCAATGCCGGTGACGGAGACGGCCAGGCTGACGCCAGCGTTCCGCACCGCGCCTTCGGCCATTTCCGCGGCGACTTCCTCGCTGACCGCGCCGACGGCGTCCAGTGTTTCCGCCTTGACGCCCAGCATTTGCATCTTGGCGGCGTTGGAATAGGTGACAAAGCCCCGGTCGACCACGGCGGAGGAGCCTGGAATGTCCGTCAGCGCCGCGGCGATCATGCCGCCGGTGCAGCTTTCGGCGGTGGCGATGGTGATGCCTGCGTCCGTTGCGCGTCTGATCAGATTACCCGTGTTCATGCTCACATTCCCAATACGCTGTGGGACAGGAAGGCCAGCGCGGCAACACCGATGGCGGCCATGATTCCGGCGATCACGTCGTCCATCATCACCCCGGTTGCGCCCTTCTGGCGGTCGGCCCAGCCGACGGGGCCGGGTTTCCAGACGTCGAACAGGCGGAACAGCACAAAGGCGGCAATCCAGCCCGGCCACAGCGCGGTGATCTCGATATCATGGGCCCAGGCCGGATAGGACACGGCCCAGAGCGCGGTGAACTGGCCCGCGACCTCGTCCAGGACAAATTCCGACGGGTCCATGTTCTCGCGGTTGCGGGTCATCGCTTCCGCCGCCCAGACGCCCACGATCATGCAGATCACGGTCGCCAGCGCCAGAAGCAGGAACCCGCCCAGCTGGTGAAGCACATAGGCCATGGGCAGGGCCGCAAGCGAGCCCCAGGTGCCGGGGGCAGGGCGCAGGTAGCCGATGCCGCCCACGGTGCCGATCAGGAAGGCCAGACGCGATCTCTTCATGGTTTCACCAGCGCTGCGGTGGCGATGGCGGCGATGCCCTCGCCGCGGCCGGTGAAGCCGAGGCGTTCGGAGGTGGTGGCCTTGATCGAGACGCGGTCTGCGCTGATACCGAGGATCTCAGCCATCACTTCGCGCATCTTGGCAGCGTGCGGGCCGACCTTGGGGTATTCGCAGACCAGGGTGCAGTCGACATTGGAGAGAGTGAAGCCCATCTCGCGCGCCAGATTGGCGGCGTGGCGCAGGAAGATCTCGCTGGCGGCGCCTTTCCATTGCGGATCGGACGGCGGGAAATGCTGGCCGATGTCGCCCTGCGCCAGGGCGCCATAGATAGCGTCAGTGACGGCATGCATTCCGACATCGGCATCGGAATGGCCTTGCAGGGTCTTTTCATGCGGAATCTCTACCCCGCATAGGATCACGCTGTCGCCGGGGCCGAACCGGTGCACGTCGTAGCCGTTGCCAAGCCTGATATCCATGTCTGCTCCCAGAATGCGTTCCGCCCGGGTGAAATCCTCGGGGCGGGTGATTTTGATGTTGTCCGGCTCGCCCGGAATAATGCGGACGTCAAGCCCTGCAGCGCGCGCAACCTCCACATCATCCGCCGCTCCGCCCGGATGGGCGAAGTGTGCCGTCAGAATGTCCTGATAGCGGAACCCCTGCGGCGTTTGCGCGGCGAACAGTCCGCTGCGGTCCTGGGTGCCGGTGACGGAGCCCTCCGCGCCGGTCCATAGCGCGTCGGTCACCGCGAGCGCTGGGGCCGCGGCAGGTCCGTTGTCCAAGCCATTGAGAATGCGGCGGATCAGCTCCGCGCTGACACAGGGGCGGGCAGCGTCGTGGATCAGAACCTTGTCCACGCCCTGCGGCTCCAGCGCCCTCAGCCCGTTCAGGACCGAGGCTGCCCGTTCAGCGCCGCCTTCGGCGAGGATCAGTCCAGGGCGGCCCGAGAATTCCTCCCAGGCGGCGGTGTCATCCGGAGACAGTACCAGCACCGTGAGGTCCACACCCGCATTCGCAAAGGCTTCCAGCGTCCAGTCGATCACCCGGCGGCCCTTCAGCGGGCGCCATTGCTTGGGCGTGCCGCCGCCTGCGCGGGTGCCGCGGCCGGCGGCGACGATCAGGGCAGCTGTGGTCATGCAGTCCTCGTCCGGAAGTTCCCGCATTGTTTATGAGGTGGCGCGGGAAGTGGCAATCACCCGGCGGAATGTGATTAAAAAATAGGCAAATGAAGTGCGGGAGCGGCTTGCAGAGGCGCAATTCATTGCTGCATAGCAGAAGCTTCGGGTAAAAACCTCTCAGTTGCACAAGGATTAGGCAGTTGTCCTTCACGCTTGGAACCACTTCCATGTCCCCGCCCATCGCCCTGGCGCCGATGGCGGGAATCACCGACCGGCCGTTCCGGGATCTGGTCCGCTCCTTTGGCGTGGGGCTGATGGTGAGCGAGATGGTGGCAAGCCAGGAGATGGTGCAGGCCAAGCCCGGCGTGCGCGAACGCGCCGAGCTGAGCGCCGATGTGGAGAACACCGCAGTGCAGCTGGCTGGCCGCGACGAGTACTGGATTTCGGAGGCTGCGAAACAGGTTGCCGGGCAGGGCGCGCGGATCATCGACATCAACATGGGCTGCCCCGCCAAGAAGGTGACCAATGGCTACTCCGGCTCTGCCCTGCTGAAAACGCCGGATCACGCGCTGAAGCTGATAGAGGCGGTGGTGGGGGCCGTGGATGTGCCGGTGACGCTGAAGACCCGGTTGGGCTGGGACGACAATTGCCTGAACGCGCCGGACGTGGCGCGCCGCGCCTGCGAGGCCGGGGTGCAGATGGTGACGATCCACGGCCGTACCCGCTGCCAGTTCTACAAGGGTTCCGCCGATTGGGCGGCGATCCGGGCCGTCAAGAACGCGGTGAATGTGCCGCTGCTGGCCAATGGCGACATCGTTGATACGGCGACGGCGCGGCAGGCGCTGGAGCTGTCCGGTGCCGATGGCGTGATGATCGGGCGCGGGGCCGAAGGAAAGCCCTGGCTGCTGGCAGAAGTGGCGCATCACCTGTGGGGCACACCGGCGCCGGAGATTCCGCAAGGAGATGCGTTTATTCAAATGGTTTCAGAGCATTACCGGGCAATGCTGGATTTCTACGGGCAGGATCTTGGCGTCCGTGTCGCGCGCAAGCATCTGGGCTGGTACATGGATGAGGCCGGAACCGGCCCCGCCATGCGGCGTGCAGTGCTGACAGAGAAGAACCCGGCGGAAGTGCTGGCCCTGCTGCCGGAGGCGTTGAGCGCGCAAAGACCGGAGGCAGCCGCATGATGGACAGCGCCGCCCTCTGGGCCTCTTTGCCGGTGCCTGCGTTTCTGATCGACGCCTGGGACAACATTGCCGATGTGAACGCGGCCGGCGAGGGGTTCCTGAATACCTCGCGCAAGGCGCTGACGGGGCAGCCGGTGTGGGACACGCTGGCCATCGACGCGCCGATCGAGGAGGCCTTTGCCCGCGCCAGGGTGCAGGGCACGCCGCTGTTTGTGAACGACATCGACGTCGGCTCCGGCAGCCGGGCGCCGCTGCAGTGCGGGGTGCAGATCGCGCCCTTGCAGGGGCAGGACGGTGTGATGCTGCTGATGGTCACCCCGCGGGAGCTGGCGGGGCGGATGACCCAGACCCATTCCGCGAAATCCGCCGCGGCTTCTGCCATCGGCATGGCGGAGATGCTGGCGCATGAAATCAAGAACCCGCTGGCGGGCATCACCGGCGCGGCGCAACTGTTGAGCATGGGGCTGGGACCGGAAGATCTGGAGCTGACCGACCTGATCGTCAGCGAAAGCCGCCGCATCGTGAAGCTCTTGGAGCAGGTGGAGCAGTTCGGCAACCTGACCGAGCCGGACTTCAAGCCGGTGAACCTGCACGATGTGCTGGACCGCGCGCGCCGGTCCGCGCTGCTGGGGTTCGGCGCCCATATGAACATCACCGAGGAATACGACCCCTCCCTGCCGATGGCCTGGGGCGATGCAGACCAGCTGTTGCAGGTGGTTCTGAACCTGTTGAGGAACGCCTCGGAAGCGGCTGATCCGAAAGGCGGAAATATACATATCCGCACTTTCTATGAACATTCCTTCCGGCTGCGCCGCAGCGATGGAACCGGCAAGCTGCTGCCCCTTCAGATCGAGATCATCGACGACGGACCTGGTTTGCCGGACAAGATCAAGGATGACATTTTCGACCCGTTTGTGTCGGGCCGGGAAAACGGCACCGGGCTTGGCCTTGCTTTGGTGAGCAAGATCGTCTCGGAGCACAATGGCTGGATATCGGTGAGCTCGGTTCCCGGGCGCACGGTGTTCCGGCTGTCGCTGTCGCGCGTGCCGCGCGATGCAATACCGCAGGAGAGCTGATCCATGGACGGCACCGTTCTGGTCGCTGATGACGACCGCACCATCCGCACTGTTCTGACCCAGGCGCTGACCCGCGCGGGCTGCAAGGTGCATGCGACCTCTTCACTCACGACGCTGATGCGTTGGGTTGGTGAGGGCAAGGGCGATGTTGTCATCTCGGATGTGATGATGCCGGACGGGAACGGGCTGGAAATGCTGCCCAAGATCCAGGCCGACCGCCCCGGGCTGCCGGTGATCGTGATCTCGGCGCAGAACACCATCATGACGGCGATCAAGGCGGAGGAGGCGGAGGCCTATGACTATCTGCCCAAACCCTTTGACCTGCCGGAGCTGATGAAGCGCACCGCCAAGGCGCTGGCGGCCAAGCGGGTGGCGCCGGCGTCGCGTCCGGACACCAAGGAGCGGCCGGAGGAGTTGCCGCTGATTGGCCGCAGCGAAGTGATGCAGGCGCTGTACCGGCTGATCGCGCGGGTGATGAATACCGATCTGCCGCTTTTGATCACTGGGGAAAGCGGAACCGGCAAGTCGCTGATTGCGCAGGCTATTCATGACTTTTCGGACCGCCGAACCTTGCCCTTTGTGCACGCGGATGCGGCCGTGCTGATTGAGCTGGAAGGCCCGTCCCGGCTGCTGGCGCAGGTGAAGGGCGGCACCCTGGTGATCGACGAGCTGGCGGACCTGCCGGAGGAGGCGCAGGCGCGGCTGGTGCGGATGATGGATGTGCCGGGCGATCACGCGCCGCGGTTCATTGCCTCCAGCCAGAAGGATCTGGCGGCGGCGATGGAAGGCGGCGGTCTGCGCCAGGACCTGTATTACCGGATCTGCGGATCGGAGCTGCATGTGCCGGCCCTGCGGGAGCGGGTTGAGGATATACCGCTGCTGGCGGAGCATTTCCTGATCAAGGCCGAGAACGAGGGCGCGCCGCACCGGGAGCTGAGCGAAGAAGCGCGCGAGGTGCTGCGCCGTTTTGCCTGGCCCGGCAACGTGCGGCAGCTTGAAAACACTGTCCGCCGCCTGGCGCTGACCTCGCGCAGCGAGGAGATCACCAAGGCGGATGCCGAGGCTGTTCTGGGGCCGCAAGCCGGGCCGCAGCCTGCGGCGGCAGGGTTTGCCAACGAGAAGCTGTCGGAGGCTGTGGGCCGCCATCTGCAGCGGTATTTCGACCTGCATGGCGACATGCTGCCGCCGCCGGGCCTGTACATGCGGCTGCTGCGCGAGGTGGAAACGCCGCTGATCGAAATCGCCCTGGCCGCAACCGGCGGCAACCAGGCAAAATGCGCCGATTTGCTGGGGATCAACCGGAATACCCTGCGTAAGAAGATCACCGATCTGGATATTGAGGTGACACGCCGCCGCAAACTGATGTAATATCGCCACAGAAATGTGGCCTTGCTGCGAATTTCCTAGGCAGGGCCACGAGATATGGCGGTGACTCGCAAAGAGTCGCACATCAGGATGAGGGCAGTACGTGGCGCATAAGTCACATCTGAGGGCGGCATACGGTCCGTTTGCGGCCTTGGACCGGTGGCGGAGAACCCGCCGGGCGCGCAATATCGGCACCATCGGCCTGGTCCTGCTGGGTCCGGTTCTGGCTTTGGCAACTTTCCTGATCATCGGCCCGCTGGGGCAGGGCGCCTCGTCCAGATCGCTGCGGCTGATCCTGCTGGCCGACCTGGTTTATATCCTGACCATTGCAGCCCTGGTGATGAACCAGATCGTTCGGCTGTTTGCGGCGCGGCGCTCGAAATCAGCGGGCTCCCGGCTGCACCTGCGGCTGATCGGGGCCTTCGGGTTTCTGGCGCTGATCCCAACTGTCATTGTTGCGGTCTTTGCGGTGCTGACGGTGAATGTCGGGCTTGAAGGCTGGTTTTCGCAACGGGTGCGTCAGGTGATCGGCAGCTCGCTGGACGCGGCGGAGGCCTATCAGTCGCAGCAAAAGGGCGACCTGACCGAGGATGCCCGCGCGCTGGCGCGTTACCTCGACAGCAGCCGGTCGCGCAGTTTTTTCATCAACGACGCCGAACTGCGGCTGGTGCTGGCACAGGGGCAGCTGCAGATCCAGCGGGGCTTGCGCGAGGCCTATATCGTCGACAGCGCGGGTTTGATCCGCGCCCGCGGCGAGCGGTCCTATGAATTCGACTTCGAAAAGCCCGATGACCGCCAGATCGGGGCGGCCCGGGAAGATGGGCTGCTGCTGATCGAGGATTGGGACAACAGCGAGTTCCGCGCGCTGGTGCGGCTGGACGCCTTTGTCGACCGCTTCCTGTATATCAGCCGCGATGTTGACGGCGAGCTTCTGAACCTGCTGGATGACACCCAGGAAACCGCGCATCTGTACCAGCAGCTTGAGAGCGAGCGGGGGCGGGTGCTGTTTGAATTTGCGCTTCTGTACATCGGCTTTGCGGTGATCCTGATCCTGGCGGCGATGTGGCTGGGGATGTGGTTTGCCGAGCGTTTGTCACGCCCGGTCGGGCGGCTGACAGTGGCGGCGCAGCGGGTGGGCGCCGGCAATCTGGACGTTCAGGTGCCGGTTGACGACGGTGGCGACGAGATTTCCCAGCTGGGCCAGTACTTCAACCAGATGACACGGGAGCTGAAGGCGCAGCACGGGCGGCTCTTGGACAACACCCGCCAGATTGAACGCCGCCGGCGGCTGTTCGACTCGGTGCTGTCCTCGGTGACCTCCGGCGTGGTTGGCCTGGATGCGGACGGGCGGGTGACTTTTGTCAACCGCTCCGCGGAACGGCTGCTGGACTGGCAGGAGGACCAGCAATCGCTGGCGCTGGCCGTTGCGGTGCCGGAATTCGGGCCGCTGTTTGCCGAGCTGATCGAGACCGGCGCCGAGGTGGTGCAGGAAGAGATCAAGGTGACCCGCCAGGGACAGCTTGAGAACCTGCTGGTCAGGATGTCGCCGCGCCGCTCCGGCGAGGGCGGGCTGGAGGGCTATGTGGTGGCCTTTGACGATGTGACCGACCTGGTCAGCGCTCAGCGGATGGCGGCCTGGGGCGATGTGGCGCGCCGCATCGCGCATGAGATCAAGAACCCGCTGACCCCGATTCAGCTGAGCGCCGAGCGCATCAAGCGCAAGTTCGCGCCCAAGCTGGGCGAGGAGAACAGCGACCAGCTGCAATCCATGACCGATGTCATCGTGCGCCAGACCAATGATCTGCGCAGGATCGTCGACGAGTTTTCGAAATTCGCCCGCATGCCGGAACCGGAGCGGCGCGAGGAGGATCTGGTGAAACTGGTGCGGGACGCGGTGATCCTGCAGCAGCAGGGCCAGCCGGATGTCCGGATCAACGCGGATCTGCCAGAGGCGGAGATGCCCTCGGATCTGGATGCCACCATGATTGGCCAGGCTTTGACCAATCTGATCAAGAATGCGGGCGAAGCGATTGAAAGCCTGCAGCAAAAGGGCGCGCCGGACGGGCTGGTGCCGGAAATCCGGGTGTCGGCACAAAAGGCAGGCAATGCCTATGAGGTCCGGATCGCCGATAATGGTATCGGTCTGCCGGAGGACCGGGCGCGGCTGTTTGAGCCTTATGTGACCACGCGGGACGCGGGCACAGGGCTGGGGCTGCCGATCGTCAAGAAAATCATCGAGGAGCACGGGGGCACGCTGACGCTGGAAGATGCCCCGGTGTTTGAGGGACACGCGCATAACGGCGCAATGGCGGTAATCCGCCTGCCCGCCGCGGCAAAGAAAGCGGCGGCGCCTAACAAGAGCACAGTGAAAGCAGGTCTGACATGAGTGACATTCTGATTGTAGATGACGAGCGCGACATCCGCGAACTGGTCTCGGACATTCTGGAGGACGAGGGCTATGCCACCCGCAAGGCGGGCAGTTCCGACGAATGCATGGCCCGGCTGGAAGAGGCCCAGCCGGCACTGATGATCCTGGATATCTGGCTGAAGGACAGTCAGATGGACGGGATCGACATCCTGAAGGCCGTGAAGCGGGACACGCCGGATATTCCGGTGGTGATCATCTCCGGCCACGGCAACATCGAAATCGCGGTCGCGGCGATCAAGCAGGGCGCCTACGACTTCATCGAGAAGCCCTTCAACATCGACCAGCTGATGGTGGTGATCCGCCGCGCGATGGAAACCTCGCGCCTGCGCAGGGAGAACACGGACCTCAAGCGCAAGGACACCGGGCCTGCGGAAATGATCGGCACTTCGGCGGCGTTCCGGACTCTGATCGGCCAGCTGGACAAGGTGACCAAGTCCAACGGCCGGGTGATGCTGACCGGCCCGGCCGGCAGCGGCAAGGAGATCGCCGCCCGCTACATCCACGCCAATTCGAACCGGGCGTCGGCGCCGTTCATCACAGTGAACTGCGCGAGCATCGAGCCTGACCGGATGGAAGAGGTGCTGTTCGGCCGAGAATCTTCGGAACGCGGGGTCGAGCCGGGGCTTTTGGAACAGGCGCATGGCGGCGTGGTGTTTTTTGACGAGGTGGCAGACATGCCGCTCGGCACCCAGTCCAAAATCCTGCGGGTGCTGGTGGACCAGCAGTTCCAGCGGGTCGGCGGCTCGGACAAGATCCGGGTCGACCTGCGGGTGGTGTCCTCCACCAACAAGGACCTGGATGCGGAGATCGAGGCCGGCACTTTCCGGCAGGAGCTGTATCACCGGCTGAACGTGGTGCCGGTGGCTGTACCGTCGCTGGCGGACCGGCGCGAGGATATTCCGCTGCTGGCGGGCCATTTCATCGCCCAGTTCAACGAGGCCCAGGGCCTGCCGCTTCGGGAGCTGACCGAGGAAGCCGTGGCGCTGATGCAGACCATGCTGTGGCCGGGCAACGTGCGCCAGCTGAAGAACCTGGTGGAGCGGGTGCTGATCCTGGGCGATGGCAGCGGCCCGATCGAGGCCAAGGATCTGCCGCGCGAGGAGGAGAAGCCGCAGGAAGAGGGGCGGGTGGTGCTGTCCGGCGCGCTGGCCACCCTGCCGCTTCGCGAAGCGCGGGAGGCGTTCGAACGCGAGTACCTGCTGACCCAGATAAACCGCTTTGGCGGCAATATCAGCCGCACAGCGTCTTTTGTCGGCATGGAGCGCTCGGCGCTGCACCGCAAGCTGAAGTCGCTTGGGGTGGTCACATCCAACAAGGCAGGCGCCCGGGTGGCGCATGTGGAGAGCGAAGAAGAAGAGGCCTGATCAGGCCCGCGCGCCCGGATCTCTCCGGGCGCTTTGGCATCAGAACAGGTCCTGGCGGATCGGGTTCAGCGCGAAATGAACCTGTGCAGCCAGCTGCAACTGGCTGATTGCGTCCTCTGGAACGATTGCCGGCAGGCCTGCCTGGCGGGCCCAATCGGCCAGCTCCCGGCGGGAGGCCGGCCCGAACTGGCCGTCAACGGCAATGCCGGATCCCAGCCCGCGCAGGACAGACTGGGTGGCGGCGGCGATGTCCATTTGGTTCATGCCGGCCAGCAGCTCCCGCGCGGCGGCACGGGCATCCGGGTCATTCAGCGCCATCGCCTTGCCGGCCCGGACCGCGGCGGCATGGGCCGGCATGCGGTCTGGCAGCCGGTTCAGCGCGACCCAGGCGCCGTTGGCACCGCCCCAGGCATCGCCGCGGGCGAGGCCCATGTCATACCATTCCAGCGCCTCGGCGGCATCGCTGCCGGGCAGATCGCCGTTCATGATCATCCGGCCGATCTCACCCGGGGCATGCGGGTGGCCCAGCTGCGCGGCCTCGGCAAACAGCGCGCGGGCTTTCTCCTTATCCACCGCCTTCCCGGCGCCGCCGTCGCGGTAGACATAGCCAAGGTTGGCCGTGCCGTAGATGTCGCCGCGCCCGGCGGAGGCTTCCAGATACGTTAGCCCGCGCTCCGGCTGGGCCAGTTCATCGCCGCTCCACAGGAAGAACACGCCCAGTTCATTCAGCGCATAGGTGTGGCCCAGCTCCACCGCGCGGCTGAGGAGATCGAAGCCGCGCTGCTTTTCTTCCGCTGTTCCGTTCTTGCGCAGCAGGCGCTTGCCTCGGGCATGCATTGAGAACGGGTCGCCGGCGTCGATCCCTTTGTCCCACAAGGAAAAGGCCTTGTCCGGGTTATAGGGGATCGGCACGGTTTCGCGGTCCACGTTCGGCGTGACGTGCAGGTAGGCCACTGCGTTGTAGGCGCGGATGTGGCCAAGATCTGCTGCCTTTTCAAAGGCTTCGTAGGCCTCCATCAGACGGCCCTGACCCTGCAGCGCCCGGCCCAGCTGATAGTGCAGACGGCCGATGTCCGGCGCGGCCTCCACTGCCTCGCGGCAGGCGGTTTCGGCCGCCTTGAGGTCGATCTCATTGGGATAGCGGAACAAACCGACCCCCTGCGGGTCCAGCAGGTCGCCTGCCTCCAGATCGCATTGCCGTGCAATCATCTCCAGGTTCACGGTGACATCACGCACCGTGTCCGCCTGGGTAAGCCGCAGCACCATCCGGTCCTTGCGGACCTGGCCGCCGTCCTTGCGGGCGGGCAGCTCGGAGAGTTTCGGCGCATAGCTGAGGCTGAGGGTGCTGCCCTCGCCGGACCGCAGCGAGGTCACCCCGGCAGACGGGGTTTCCACAATCGACACCTTGGTGCCGGCCTGGACATAGGGGCTGATTTCCGGCGCCAACTCCAGTGCCCGGCCAAGCGGAACCTTGAGAGAGAGTTCCGCCGGGATCTGGTCGAGGCTGGCAGGAGCGGCTTCCGGAGCGGTGTCCGGTTCCGCCGCGGCAATGTTCAGCGATCGTTCGGCGGGGCGCAGATAGATCTTCTGCATCAGGGTCGAGCTTTCCCAAGGCACCTGGGTGTTGCCGGTGGCGCTGTAGACATCGCTGCGGATGGCGGCGAGGACGGTCATCGCGTCCTCGTCAGGGCTGGCCGGGAAATGCCGCACGACAGAGGCGGTATAGGGGCTGTTGCTGCCCGGCTCGCCGTCCAGCGCGGTGGCGCCGGGAGAGGTGGAAAACGCCACCAGTGTGTTCAGCGGCGGGCGGAACACGTCAAAGCCTTCGCGCGCCTCATAGAGCTGGGCGCCGACTTCGGCGTTGAGCTTGGCTTGCGGCACCGGGTTGTCGCGGCAGGAATCCAGCATCAGGATCTGGCTGCCGGCCTTGCCGCCCAGAATGGCGGACACCCGGTCTAGGGTGACTGACTGGAATGGCAGGTCGTGTATGCCGGTGAGTTCAGCATCGCTGGTCAGAAGGTAGTTACGCCGTCCCAGCTGGATGCCATGGCCTGCGTAGTAGAAAAACACCTGGCTGCCATCACGGATGTTGAGCGCAGCCTGGCGCAGCAGCGCCTCGAACCCCCGTTTGTCCAGGTCGTAGCCTTCATAGACCGTATAGCCGAAGGACCTGAGCATATCTGCCATCGCCTCCGCGTCCTTGCGGGTATTGGTCAGGTCGCTGACATGGTCATAGTCCTGAATGCCGATGACGATGGCGGTTTCCGGGGCGGCACCCCGTTCGCTGGTTTCAAAGGCAGCCTGTGCTGCCGCGGGCGGCAGCAGGGTAACAGCCAGCAGTGCGGCTGCAAGAGCGGAACATTTCGGGGGGAGAGCTGTCATGGCGCGGTCCGGGTATCAGCCCCAGCCCCCGCCGCCGCCGGAGCCGCCACCGCCGCCGCCAGCACCGCCGCCGCCGCCGCCGGAACCGGCCCCGCCGC
>NZ_JBFCVS010000017.1:0-91502 GCF_040704725.1 Leisingera sp. JC11 | reverse complement strand
GGTGCACAGGGGGTGTACGGGGGGTGCACAGGGGGTGCCGGGTCAGATTGCCCCCACCTGCATCAGCTGAACTTATGCGTGAAGAAAGTGTTAACTCAGTACCACGCATCCGGGATCTCCTCCTTGCGGCGGGCAACATAGGCGGCCAGTTCCTCTTTCACCGCCTCATCCATCGGCGGCGCCTGATACTCGTTCAGCATCTGGTTCCAGCGCTCATAGGCGCGCTGGCGCATGTCCTTGGAGCCGCCTTCTTCCCAGCTCTCGACGTTTTCGCTGTCGCTCAGCTTGGGCTCGTAAAACGCGGTCTGATAGTTGCGCATGGTGTGGGCGGAGCCCAGGAAATGCCCGCCCGGCGCCACCTCGCCATAAGCATCGCGCGCCATCGCCTCGTCGCTGGTGTCCAGCCCCTGGCTCAGCACCTTCTGGTACGACCCCAGCCGGTCCGCATCCATGATCAGCTTCTCGAACCCGGTACACAGGCCGCCTTCCAGCCAGCCCGCCGAATGCAGCACATAGTTGGCGCCCGCCAGCATGGTGGAATGCATCGAGTCGGCACTTTCATAGGCAGCCTGCGCATCCTCGATCTTGGACGCGGTCAGAGATCCGCCGCAGCGCAAGGGCAACCCGGCCCGGCGGGCCAGCTGGCCGATGGCGTAGTTGGAAATCACCGGCTCCGGCATCCCGAACGTCGGCGCGCCGGACTTCAGCGACATGGACGACAGGAAGTTGCCCAGCACAAACGGCGCACCGGGACGGACGATCTGGGTGAAGGCGCAGACCATCATCGCCTCCGCCATCGCCTGCGCCACCGACGCCGCGGTGGAAACCGGCCCCATCGCACCCGTAAGGATGAACGGCACAACGATAATTCCCTGCCCGCGGGCGGAATAGGTGCGGATAGCTTCAGTCACAACCTTGTCCACCAGCAAGGGCGAGTTGGTGTTCACGTTGCCCATGATCACGCAATTGTTGTCCATGACGTCTTTGCCAAAGACGATCTCGGCCATATCGACGCTGTCCTGGGCGCGGGACATCTCGGTGATGGCGCCCAGATGCGGTTTGTCGCTCAGCGTCATATGGGCAAAGAGCATGTCGAAATGGCGCTTGCTGACGGGCACGTCGCAGGGCTCGCAAATCACGAACCCGCCGTGGTGCAGGTTCGGATGCATGTAGGTCAGCTTCACCAGCTTCTCGAAGCTCTCCATATCGCCATAGCGGCGCCCGCCCTCCAGGTCGCGCACAAACGGCGCGCCATAGATCGGGGCGAAGACCTGATTGGTGCCCCCGATGGTGACCGAGCGCGCCGGGTTGCGGGCCAGTTGAGTGAACTCGCGCGGCGCCTTGGCACACAGGGCGCGGATCCACTGCGCATCGGCACGCACGGTGTCGCCGTCAATCTTCGCGCCGGCCTCTTTCCAGATCCGCAAGGCTTCGGGGTCGTCGCGGAAAGCGATGCCGACCTCCTCGAAAATCCAGTCGACCTGCGCTTCCAGCCGGACCAGCTTTTCCTCGTCCAGCACGTCAAAGAACGGCAGCGTCCGCTGGATCCAGGGCGAGGCCGGAGCCCCGGCGGGGGCAGTGTTTCTGTCGCGGGATGCGCGGGCACGTCGGGCCATGGGGCTCTCCATCTTCAGGCGTTGCGGAAAGATAAAACCCGGCGCAGACGTTGTGACGGTTGAAAATTCTGATGATTTGGATAATTCACAGTTATGCAAGAACTGTGGAAACTCCTCACCAGCCCCCGCCACCTGATCGTCTTCGAGGCCGCTGCGAGGCACGCTTCATTCACCCGCGCGTCGGAGGAACTGAACGTGCAGCAGCCTGCCGTCAGTGCAGCGATCAAGCAGATGGAAGCGTCTTTGGGCGTTATTTTGTTCCGCCGCGGCCACCGCAGGGTGGAACTGACCGGGGCAGGCATGCGGCTTTACACGGATGTGTCTAAAGCTTTGGGGGATATTCTGTCTTCTGCCAAAGCGGTGCGGCAGTTCGGGCGCAACGACCATGTGACGCTCAACTGCTCCTCGGCTTTTGCATATTATTGGGTGATGCCAAGACTGACCCAGCTGCATGAGGCGCATCCCGATATCGACCTGCGGCTGCAAAGCTCCGACCGGGAGCCGGACATCAATACCGAAGGCATCTCATTGGCGGTGCGGCGCGGCGACGGCAACTGGCCGGACTGCCATTCGGCCCTGATCGCGCCGGAGGTGATCTTTCCGGTGGCCAGCCCGCGGGTGATGGCCTCGGCGGTCAATCTGGCGACGGTGCCGAATCTGTTGCATGAGCGGCTGATCCATCTGGAGGAACCGATCCGCGAGCGCCCCAGGTGGCAGCAGTGGTTTGCTCATTTCGGGGTGACCGGGCGCCCGCCGGCCGCGGGCCTCAGGCTCAACGACTACGCGCTGGTTCTGCAGGCGGCGATTGCGGGCGAGGGTTTTGCATTCGGCTGGCAGCATGTGACCGAGCCGCTGATCAAGCAGGGGCTGCTGGCCGCCCGCAAGGAATGGTCCTGGACCACCGGCGCAGGGTTCTACCTGGTGTGGTCCAAGACCCAGGATCTGGTTCCCAACGCGGAACTGGTCCGGCAGTGGCTGCTGGAGATGGCCAGGCCCGGCACCGCGTGACTCACGCGGTGCCGGAGGAGTCCATGGCGCGCTGCATCGACCTGCGATGCGTCAGATACAGCCGCCGCACAAAGGCGAGGATGAACAGCGCGGTCAGGATCAGCACGATGGTCGGCGCCGGCGCGCTGTCGAGGAAGAAGCTGGCATAGGTGCCCGCCAGCATCGAGAACATGCAGACCAGCACGGCAACCCACAGCATGGTGCTGAACTTGCGCACCACCAGGAACGCGATGGCACCGGGGGCGATCAGCAGCCCGATCGCCAGGATCAGACCCGCCGCCTTGAGCGTTGCCACGATGGTCAGCGACAGCGCCGCCAGCAGCCCGTAGTGCAGCACCGTGACCGGCAGGCCGGAGGCCTGCGCCTGCGCCGGGTCGAAGCTGTGCAGCAGCAGGTCCTTCCACTTCAAGACCAGCGCAGCACCAACCACCAGCGAGATGATGCCCGCGGTCCACAGCTCATCCGGCTCCACCCCCAGCATGTTGCCGAACAGGATGTGATCCAGATGCGCATTGGTCTCCAGCCCCACATACATCACGATGCCCAGCCCGAACATGCCGGAGAAGACTACCCCCATCACCGTGTCCTGCTTGACCCGGCTGTTGCCCGCCAGGAAGCCGGTTGCCACCGCACACAGCATGCCGGCCGCAAAGGCGCCGATGATCAGCGGGAAGCCCAGCACATAGGCCAGCACGATCCCCGGCAGCACCGCGTGGCTCACCGCATCGCCCATCAGCGCCCAGCCCTTCATCACCAGGAAGCAGGACAGCAGGGCCGTGGGCACCGAGACAATCATGGAGATCCAAAAGGCGTTCTGCATGAACGCGAACTGGAACGGCATCAGCAGGGTATCGGGATCCATCACGCTGCCTCCTGTTGTGCGGCGGGGCCGCGCTTCAGCGCTTCGCGCGCCTTGCGCTTGGCCGCCAGCAGCCCGTGTTTCGGGGCGAACACAAAGACCGCCAGGAAGATCAGCGTTTGCAGCGTCACGATGATGCCGCCGGTGGCGCCGTCCAGGAAGTAGCTGGCATAGGCGCCGAAGAAACTGGTGAGGGCACCGATCAGCACCGACACCATGATCAGCCGCGGGAAGCGGTCGCACAGCAGATAGGCCGTCGCCCCCGGCGTCACCACCATGGCGATCACCAGGAACGCTCCCACGGTCTGCATCGCCGCCACGACGGAAGCCGACAGCAGCACAAAGAACACGGCCTTGAGCAGCCCGGGCCGCAGCCCGATGGTGCGGGCGTGGTTTTCGTCAAAGAAGGTGACCATCAGGTCCTTCCACTTGGCCAGCAGCACCGCCAGCGAGACAAAGCCGATGATCGCCAGCTGCAGCGTGTCCTCCGGCGTGATGGCCAGGATATTGCCCATGGTGATGGTCTGCACCGAGACCGACATCGGGCTGATCGAGACGATGAACAGGCCAAGACCGAAGAAGGAAGTGAAGATCAGGCCAATGATCACATCGACCTTCAACCCCGAACGCTCCGACAGGAACAGCATCGCCGCGGCCGCCAGCCCGCCGGCGATGAAGGCGCCCAGCGCAAAGGGCAGGCCCAGGATGTAGGCGCCCGCCACACCCGGCACCACCGAGTGCGAGAGCGCGTCGCCGATCAGCGACCAGCCCTTGAGCATCAGATAGGCCGACAGGAAGGCGCAGACACCGCCCACCAGCGCCGAAACCCACATTGCATTGGTCATATAGCCGTAGGTGAATGGCTCCAGCAGGTATTCCATCACGGCTTGTCCCCGCCCTCGCCACGGCCTTCGCTGGTCTGGGTCTTTTCGCCGTACTGGACAAAGGGGCGCTCGTCGTCGGTCAGGATGGTGACCTCGCGGGTGTCGCCATCATCATGCAGCGCATCACCGCCCAGGGTGAAGTGGCGCAGTACGCCGCCAAAGGCGTGTTCCAGGTTTTCGCGGGTAAAAGTGGTTTCGGTCGGCCCGTAGCCCAGCACTGTGCCCTTGACCAAGACCGTGCGGTCGCAGAATTCCGGCACGCTGCCGAGGTTGTGGGTGGAGACCAGCATCACCCGGCCCTCCTCGCGCAGTTCGCGCAGGAGGGCGATGATCTGCTCCTCGGTTTTCACATCGACACCGGTGAAGGGCTCATCCAGAAGGATCACCTGCCCGTCCTGCGCCAGGGCGCGGGCCAGGAACACCCGCTTGCGCTGGCCACCGGACAGTTCGCCGATCTGGCGGTGGCGGAAGTCCTGCATATTAACCCGGCGCAGCGCCTGATCGACGGCCTCGTGGTCAGCCGCCTTGGGGCGGCGCAGGAAACCCATGTGGCCGTAGCGGCCCATCATCACAACGTCCTCGACCAGCACCGGGAAGGCCCAATCGACTTCCTCCGACTGCGGCACATAGGCGACCAGGTTCTTGCGCAGCGCCTCCTTGACGGTCATGCCGAGGATGCGGATCTCGCCCTGCGCAGCCGGGACAAAGTCCATGATCGCCTTGAACAGGGTCGACTTGCCGGCGCCATTCACCCCGACCAGCGCAGTGACGGTGCCGCGGGGAATGCCAAAGCTGGCATTCCACAGCGCGGTGTGGCCGTTGCGGTAGGTGACGGTGACATTCTGTGCGGCAATCCCGCCGTCCGCGGGTGCGGCGCTGGTGTTCATGATGTGGGTCTCGCTGGCATCAAGCATTGGGCTTTCCCGCAGAGTTACACACAGAAATTGTGTTTTGTGAAATGAAACGCCCCGCAACTTCCGCTGCGGGGCACTTGGATATGAAAAATAGCGGTTTTAGTTGGTCACTTCGGTCAGGCCGCGGGCCACGGTCTGGGAGGTGACTTTGAGCAGGTCCAGGTAGGTCGGCACCGGGCCGTCGGCCTCGCTGAGGGAGTCGACATAAAGCTCGCCGCCATAGGCCACGCCGGTTTCCCGCGCCACCTGCTCTGCCGGAGCGGTGCTCACGGTGCTTTCGCAGAACACCACCGGGATGTCATTGGCGCGCACGCCGTCGATCACCGAACGCACCTGCTGCGGGGTGCCGACCTGGTCGGCGTTCATCGGCCACAAGTACAGCTCCTTCATGCCGAAATCGCGGGCCAGGTAGCTGAAGGCGCCTTCGCAGGTCACCAGCCAGCGCTTGTCCTCGGGGATCTCCGCGATGGAACGGCGCAGCGGCTCGATGGTGGCACGCAGCTTGTCTTTGTATTCACCTGCGTTCTTGACATAGATGGCGGCGTTTTCAGGGTCGTGCTCGGCAAAGGCCTCGACGATATTGTCTATATAGATCAGCGCGTTATCCAGACCCATCCAGGCGTGCGGGTTGGGCTTGCCCTCGTAAGAGCCGGCCGCGATCGGGATCGGGTCGATGCCATCGGTCAGGGTCACGGAAGGCACATCGTCGAGGTTGGACAGGAACTGCTCGAACCACAGTTCCAGATTCATGCCGTTCCACAGGATCAGGTCGGCGTCAGAAGCCCGCACGATATCGCGCGGTGTCGGCTCATAGCCGTGGATCTCCGCCCCCGGTTTGGTGACCGAGACCACCTCAGCCGCATCCCCGGCCACATTGGCAGCCATATCTGCCAGCACGGTGAAGGTGGTGACAACCTTCATCTTGTCTTCAGCCATGGCGGCGCTGGCGGTGACGGCCGCGATGGCGGCGGCGGACACTGTCTTGAGCAGGTTCGGGAACATCCGATTCTCCGTTTTGAAGATGTCTTTGACGCACTGTTATTGCAAATCATTCGCAACTGTCAATGAAATTGAGAATGATTTGCAATACGGGGGTTTCCAGCCACCCGCCGCCGGCACATCCAAGCCTGACAGGCGCCGGATGTGTTGCCATCATCAGCGATCCTTGCCCCGGGGGAGCCGGCCGGGCGTCTTACTGCGGGTACCGGGGCATGCTGCGCGCGCCATCACCCGTGATGGCGGTCAGCGACAGCGTATGGTCCATATTCCGCATCCGGTGCCGCAGCATTTGCCGGGTCAGCCGGCTGAGGTTACCGGAATGTTCGGGCTGGCCCGCCACATTCTCCAGTTCCCCGCGGCCCTGGCTGTCAAACAGCATCGGCGGCAGGTCGGCAGCGAATTCGACCAGCGTGAACCGCTCATCCCGCAGGATACCAAGGCAAGAATCGCTGGCGGTGGTGCCAAGCTCCTGCTGCCACAGTGTCGGCTGCAGCGGGTCCGAGAAATCCAGCTCAGAGAAGGAATACTGCCGCCAGTCCTTCGGCACCTCTCCGCGCAGGAGCGGCAGCAGCGACCTGCCGTCCATGGAATTCGGCAGCTCCTGCCCCACCCATTCGAGGATAGTCGGCGTCACGTCGATGGATTCGGTGATCTGGGAGATGCATGCGCCTGCGTTCTGCTCATTGCCCGGCATCCGGATGATCAGCGGTGTGTGGTAGGCAGCATCATAGACCGTCATCTTGCCCCAGGAATGCCGGTCACCCAGCATCTCGCCATGGTCAGCGGTAATCACCACCGTGGTGCTGTCGTATTGGCCCGTGTCCTTCAGGAACCGGATCACCCGCCCGACATGGTGATCCACTTCGGTCGCGAGGCCCAGGTAAACTGCTCGCAAGGTGCGGATGTTCTCATCCGTCGGCTCCAGTTCCGGGAAGCCTTCGACGAAGCTGGCAGCGGTGCTTTTCCGCAGCAGCGGGCCGAAGAACGGGTGCTGCGCGCATTCTTCCTCCGGTGTCGCCAGCCGTTCCGGCAAGGGCAGGCTGGCTGGGTCATACATGCTGTTGTAGGGCGCCGGCGCCACCAGCGGCGGGTGCGGCCGGATATAGGTCAGATGCGCGAACCAGCTTTCCTTGCGATAGGCGGCCATCTTTCCAAGGAAGGAGTTGGTCAGGAACGCGGTGTCGCTGTCCTCCGCCGCGTAGAGCGCCGGATCGTTCAGCCTTGGCGCGCCGCCAGCGGGCGAGACCGGCTTGTAGACGTCCCAGTAGTTTTCGAATTCATAGCCCCGGCTCATCAGATGCGACTGCCACGGATAGGACATCTCCAGCCGCATCTCGGTCATCTCATGGAACCCGTTCATAGGGTATTCATAAGTCCTGAGCGCCGGATCGTTGGCATCATATGCGCGCGGATCCTGTGAAGTATCGGTATAGCCGAACAGCATCGGCAGATAGCCTGCCCTGCGCATTTCGGTGGCGATGTTCGGGGTGTCATGGCGCAGCGGCGTGCCGTTGCGGACCGAGCGGTGGTTCATCGCGTACTGCCCGGTCAGGATCGACGCCCGCGACGGCCCGCAAGGGTTGGTCACCGAGAAATGCCGTTTGAACGACACCGCCTCCTGCATGAAGCTGCGGATATTCGGCAGCTTCACATGCTCTGCCAATGCCCCGAACACGCAGTCCGCGCGCAGCTGGTCGATGATGATGAACAGGACGTTGCGGGTCGCGGGGCGGTTGTCGGGGCGGGCAGCGGGCATCCGGGTGTCCTCATTTTCAAGGCACGGGTCAGGTTTCGGATGCCAATCTGCGGCGATCTGCAGGCGGATTACAAGCGCAGACTGCGCACTGCGGCAGGACAGCCTGCCGCGGTGCACCAGCTAGTAAACCCAGGAGGATTTCCCCTGTCAGGCAGCCAATCCCCGGGTGAACAGCTTGCCGAATTGCGGCTGAGGATCCTCAACACCTGCAAGCCGCAGCATATGCCAGCCCAGCGCCTGGTTACTCGAAATCACCGGCACGCCGGTCCGCGCCTCGATCTCCGGAATGATCCGCAGGCAGCGTAGGTTGGTGCAGGAAATCACGATCGCGTCGCAGTCGCCTTGTCCGGCGACCTGTGCTGCTGCTTCCGCAATTGCCGCCTCGCTGATCCGGGCCACAACGCGGTCGTCCATCTGTTCAAACGATCCGAAGTCAGCGATTTCAAATCCCGCCTCTTCCAGCTTGACGCGCATCTGCGCGGAGACTTCCGGCAGATACGGGGTGACAAACCCGAACCTGCCAGCACCCAGCGACTTTCCCGCCGCAATGATCGCTGCCAGCGGGTCAGTCACCTTGGCGTCCGGCAGAACGGTCTGCACCGCTTCGGCCACCTTGGCGGAACCGATCACCGTTGAGGCCGAGGTGCAGCCGTAACCGATCACGTCAAAGTTTGGCGTAGAGGGAAACAGCCGCGCCGATGCCGGCAGATCCGCCTGCATCTGCGCCAGGGTATCCGGGCGGACCTCCGGTACCATCGGGATGCGGCTGTGATAGAGCGCGACCCCTGGCTGCGCCATCATCCGGGAGAACTCCGGCTCCAGCGTTTCGTCGGTTTCCAGCACGATCACGCCCAGGGTGGCGCGGGTGCCGATCCCTTCGTCCGTGTCATAAGAGAGTTTCATGGCTTTATCTTCCTCAGATCACCGGCAGTTCCGGGGCGGCGCGCTCTGTCAGCAGCTCCGCGCCATCGGCCCGCACAACGATGTTCTCCTCATGCACCATGATGCGGCCTTCGCCATAGCCCAGCGAGGGCTCCAGCGTGAGCACCATGTTTTCCTCGATCACCGTTTCATCAAAGGCCGCGTGCGAGGGCCATTCGGTCAGCTGCATCCCCAGCCCGTGGCCCAGCCGCCCGACGTCGCCGCCCTGATCGTCCGTTTCGGCAATCACCGACTGCATCGCCTGGAACAGGTCGCGGCAGGTGGCGCCGGGTTTGGCGGCAGCAATGCCGGCTTCTGTGGCGCGCCACAGCACATCATGGGCCCGGCGCGACAGATCATCAGCATGGCCAATGGCAAAGTTGCGGTCGAAATCACAAAAGTAGCCGTCCCAGGTCGCCCCGGTGTCCAGCATCACGATGTCGCCCGCCTGCAGCGGCCGGCCGGTCGGTGGCGAGATCACGTCGCTGTAGCCACCCTGATCCGCACCGCCGACCAGATAGGGCACATCATCAGCCCCCTGCGCCAGCGCCTCGCGCCGGAAGGCGCGGAACAGATCCTCAAACGGCTGGCCCTCATGGGCGATCTGCGGCACCTGCGCGAATGTGCGCGAGCCAATGCCGCAGATGTGGCGCAGCTTTTCGATCTCGGCGGCGGATTTCACCATCCGCAGGCCACGCACCAGCGGGGTGGCATCGGCCACCTTCAGCCCCGGCAGCCCCGCTATCAGGCGTTCGTAGTCGCCGAGCGGCATTCTGAGCGAGGTCTCGTGCCCTTTCATCAGGCCGATGGAGCCGCCGCGTCCGGCAATCGGCGACAGCAGTTCGGTCAGCAGGCTGATGCCATCGTTCTGCGGCGCAGGCGCGCTCCAGGTGCGGATGTCCTCGATCCAGGTACGGCGCATCAGGTCGGCGCCGATCTCAGGTATGATGGCAATGGGTTTGCCCGCGGGCGGCACAAACAGGAACCAGGGCCGGGTCGGGCTTTGCCAGAACAGCGTGTGGAAGCCGCTGAAGTAGCGCACTTCCGGTTCGGTCAGCAGCAGGAGCCCGTCCAGCCCCTGCGCTGCCATCAGCGCCTGGGCTTTTTCTGTGCGGGCGGCGAATTCAGTCTCCGGAAAACCGCGAGCGGGAGCCGTGGACATGGTCATTTCCTTTCATGATCGCGGCAATGGCCGCCGGGCCGGAAGCATTTCCGGAACCGGCTGGCAGTATTGGGGCGCTTCTGAGCAGCCCCAAGGTCATTTTCATCTGCGGCAACAGACTGGCCCAATGCGGTCAGCCCCTGTCAGCAGGCAGCCGGTCACGCACCAGCTGCACCCAGTATTCCGCGCCGATGGGCAGCAGAGCATCGTTGAAGTCATAATCCGCCGAATGCAGCGGCTGGCCGTGCGGACCTTCCTCGCCATTGCCCAGGAGCAGGAAGCAGCCCGGCACTGCGGCAGCAAAGTGGGCAAAGTCCTCCGAGAAGCTCATCGGCGGGCGGTTGCGGATCACTTCGCAGCCGGCGGCTTCGCCCGCGCGGCAGGCGGCTTCTGCCGGCTCTTCCGCGTTAATGGTCTCGACAAATTCGGTGTTGAAACTCACCTCGGCCTCCACCCCGTGGGTGGCGGCGACACCGGCGGCGATCTGGCGCATGAAGCGCTCGACCGCCTCTCGGTCTTCGGGCACCCGGGCACGCACGTCGCCCTTGAGCACCGCATGGCCGGGCAGCACGTTGCGCTGGCCGTCAGTCAGGAACTCGGTCACTGACACCACCGCGCCGGAACCTGGCGCCAGTTTGCGCGCCACAATGGTCTGCAGCGCCAGCACCATTTCGGCGCCGACGGTGATGGCATCCACCCCCGCTTGCGGCATCGAGGCATGGCCGCCCTGCCCCTTGATCGCGATTTCAAACAGGCTTTCGCTGTTGCAGATCTGGCCGGGACGGGTCGAGACCTGCCCCACCGGGGCGCCGGGCAGATTGTGGATCGCATAAACCTCTTCGATCGGGAACTGCTCCAGCACACCCTCGGCTATCATCGCCTGCGCGCCCAGTCCGTGCTCCTCGTTGGGCTGGAAGATGAACACGACGGTGCCGTCAAATCCCTTCTCCGCCGCCAGCCGTTCGGCGGCGCCCAGAAGCATCGTCATATGGCCGTCATGGCCGCAGGCATGCATCTTGCCCGGCGTTTTCGAGACATAGTCATGAGCAGAGGTTTCGGTGATCGGCAGCGCATCCATATCGGCGCGCAGCCCGATGGCACGGTTGCCGGCGCCGGCGCGCAGCAGACCGACGACGCCCGCGCCTTCATGCACCTCCAGGCCGAGGCTGCGCAATTGCTCCGCCACCTTCGCCTTGGTGCGGTCCTCCTGAAAGCCAAGCTCCGGATGCCGGTGAAAGTCCCGGCGCATTGCGGTCAGGCGGTCCTGAAAGCTTGCCATGTGCATTCTCCAAGCTGTGTGGGGCGAAAATATGCGTCCCCTTGCGACTTGGCGCATATTATTACAGCTCTCAGGTGACGAAATTCATTCCCATTCCGCCATATCGCGGCAAAAAACGTACCAGGGAAATGAGTAGAATCACCGCCTGAAGATCAGCAGAGAGAGCCTCATATCTCTTCGCCCTTCTCTAGAAGCTCCTCGATCAGCTGCCGCTGGATTCCCGGGCTGTCGCCGCCGCCGAACTGCAATGCCCCGCCAGTGTAGAGGGTGCCATAAGTGCGGGCGATGTTCACTGTCTGGCCTAGCGAGGAAATCAGCTGGTCTTTCTTGAGCGGCGACAGCGGGTGGATGAAAACCGCCCAAAGCTGCCCCTTGGCCACCGCATAGCGCGCATCGAGTGCGGTGTCGAAATTGGCCTGCATCATCCGCATCAGTTCCTCCGCCGTCAGCCCCTCGGCCGGGCGCAGCGGCACCATCGCCCGCATCCGGTCCGCTGCCGGGTCGGTGACTACCAGCATCGGCACCCCGGAAATGGTCAGCTGAAACCCTGGCCCCACCGGCTGCGTGTTGCCGTCCAGCGCGAACAGGATCCGGCCCAGCCGCTCATAGGTCATCGGCGGCTCTGGCGCCTTGCCCGTTTCCTGCGCCATCGCAGGCGCCGCCAGAACATAAGCCATCGCAATTGCCCGCAGCCAAGTCATGAAAGAACCTCCCCTCAACATCCACTCTCAGGCTAATGCGCTCATGCCCAAGCTGCCATGCACAGATGAGTGAACCGCAGCAGTTGGGAGGCGGGAGCAATTCGGAACGATCTGCAAAATCAACGGGACGAACAGAGATTAATCGTTCAACCCAGCGGATCTAACTTCAGTCTACCGGGCCGCAGAGCCTGTTTGCACACCTGAACCTGATGAGGAAAACCATGAAAACGCTTCTGACAACCGCGCTGATTTCGCTTTCTGCTGCGCTGGCCGCCCCGGCCTTTGCTGCAGATGAAATCAACGTTTCCAACGGCATCTCAGCTGGCGGTGCGCCGCTGGCAGCCCATGGAGTCGATCTGGTGGCGCTGCTGGACAGCCGCAACCCAGTGGAGGGCATGGCGACTTATACGGCCACCGTGGACGGCGCCTCCTATTACTTCGCGTCTGAGGAAAACAAAACCGCGTTCGAGGCCAACCCGTCGAAATACCTGCCCCAGCACGGCGGCTTCTGCTCCTACGGCGTGTCGGTGGGAAAGAAATTCGACGGCGACCCGGACCAGTACCTGGTGCATGACGGCAAGCTGTTCCTGTTCCTGAACGCTGCCACCCGCGCCGCCTTCCTGGAAGATGTGGCTGGCACCGCCAAGACCGCGGACAACCAGTGGGGCAAGATCAAGCATACCGCGGTTGGCGCGCTCTGACCCCGCCTGACAGAGAGCAGGCAGACCCACGTTCCGTCCTGCCTGCTTTCGGCCCGCAGCTGCTGCGTCAGCTGCGGGTATTATTGGAAAGCTGGTGTTTACGGCAGTGTTTCGCCCGCCTCGCGGCGGGCTTCAATTACCGCCATCGCCTTGGCCAGGGCTTCCTCGATGCTCAGATCGCTGGTGTCGATCAGAATCGCATCCGCTGCGGGGCGCAACGGCGCCTCAGCGCGGTTCGTGTCGCGCTCGTCCCGGGCTTTCACATCGCCCAGCACTTCCTCCAGCGTCGTTACCTTGCCCGCTGCGGCAAGTTCCAGAAACCGGCGGCGGGCACGGACTTCGGCGCTGGCGGTGACAAAGAATTTCACCTGCGCATAGGGGCAGATCACCGTGCCGATGTCGCGCCCGTCCAGCACCGCACCGCCCGCACGGCGGGCAAAGGCGCGCTGGAAATCGACCAGAGCCGCGCGCACTTCGGCAATCACCGCAACCTTGGACGCTGCCTGCGCCACTTCCGGCCCGCGCAGGTCGTCACGCGCCAGATCTTCGGGCGTCAGGTTCTGCGCCGCGTCCACCGGCGCCGCGCCGTCCAGCATCTTGGCGCCAACAGCGCGGTACAAGAGGCCGGTGTCCAGATGGCCAAAGTCATAGTGCGCGGCCAGCGCCTTGGACAGCGTGCCCTTGCCCGCAGCCGCAGGCCCGTCAACGGCGATGGTGAAGCTCTCGCTCATGTGCGCTCCAGCTTGGCGCCGAGGCTGCCCATCAGGGTCTCGAAGATCGGGAAGGAGGTGGCGATCGGGCTGCCGTCGTCGACAGAGACCGGGTTCTGCGCCCCCATGCCCATCACCATGAAGGACATGGCGATGCGGTGGTCCAGGAAGCTCTCGCAGGTGCCGCCGCCCGGCACGCCGTCGATGCCCAGACCGGTGACTTCCCACCAGTCCTCGCCTTCTTCAACAGTAACACCGTTGGCACGGAGGCCCTTGGCCATCGCGTCGATGCGGTCGCTTTCCTTGACGCGCAGTTCCTTGACGCCCGCCATCATGGTCTTTCCTTCCGCGAAGGAGGCCACCACCGACAGCACCGGGTATTCATCGATCATCGAGGCGGCACGCTCGGGCGGCACTTCGATGCCCTTCATGTTCGGCGAGTACTTGGCGCGCAGATCGGCGACCGGCTCGCCGCCCTCTTCGCGCATGTTCTCGAACGTCAGGTCGGCGCCCATGTCCTGCAGCGTGTAGTAGAGGCCCGCGCGGGTCGGGTTCAGGCCAATGTTGGGCACCAGCACATCAGAGCCGGGGGTGATCAGCGCCGCACAAACCGGGAAGGCAGCGGAGGACGGGTCGCGCGGCACCGCAATCACCTGCGGTTTCAGCTCCGGGCGGCCGGTCAGGGTGATGACGCGACCCTCGTCGGTTTCCTCGGTGGTGATCTCGGCGCCGAAACCGGCCAGCATCCGTTCGGTATGGTCGCGGGTGGCTTCCTTTTCGATCACCACGGTTTTGCCGGGCGCGTTGAGGCCCGCAAACAGCACTGCCGATTTCACCTGCGCCGACGGCACCGGCACCTCATAGAGAACCGGTACAGGGTCCGCCGCGCCGACTATGGTCATCGGCAGGCGGCCGCCGGAGCGGCCGACGGATTGGGTGCCGAACAGCGCCAGCGGGTCGGTCACGCGCGCCATCGGGCGTTTATTCAGGGAGGCATCGCCGGTGAAGGTCGCAGTGATCGGAGAGGTCGCCATCACCCCCATGATCAGCCGTACCCCGGTGCCGGAATTGCCGCAGTCGATCACATTGCCAGGCTCTGCAAAGCCGCCGACACCAACGCCGAATACCGACCAGTTGCCGCCGCCATGGTTCACCACTTCGGCGCCAAAGGCCTGCATCGCCTTGGCGGTGTCCAGCACATCCTCGCCCTCCAGCAGGCCGGAGATCTTGGTTTCCCCAACCGACAGCGCGCCCAGGATCAGCGAGCGGTGCGAGATCGACTTGTCGCCGGGCACCTCTGCCACGCCCTTGAGAGCGTCAGCACGGTGAGAGGTCATCGGGATGGGCGTGCCGTGTCCGGACATGGGGCTTCCTTCGTCTGTCGGTCGTTCGTCTGTTCGTTTGCGCTATCGGTAACGGATTGGATCTGGCCGGTCCAGCGTAATTGGCCTCAGCCCAGACGGCGGAAGGTCAGGTAATGCGGGGTGCGGCCTTCGCGCAGGGCTTTCTGTTCATAGCGGGTGGAAATCCAGTCATCCCACGGCTGACGCCAGTCGTTTGGCCCTTCGGCCAGCCATTCGAAACCCGCTTTCGGAACCTCTTCAAGGGTCTGGCGAACGTAGTCGGGGATATCAGTCGCCACGCGGAAGATCCCACCCGGCTTCAGGCAGCGGGCCAGCGGCTCCAGATGCTCCTGCGTCACAAACCGGCGGCGGTGGTGGCGGGCCTTGGGCCAGGGGTCGGGATAGAGCAGGAAGGCACGCGAAACGGACGCCTCCGGCAGCACATCCATCAGGTCGCGGGCATCGCCGGGGTGCACGGCGATATTGTCCGCGCCCGCATTGCGGATTTTGCCCAGCAGCATTGCAACACCGTTGATGAAGGGCTCGGCGCCGATGATGCCAACGCCCGGGTTGCTGACCGCCTGATGCACCAGATGCTCGCCGCCGCCGAATCCGACTTCGAGCCAGACATCCTTGCCGCCGAACAGCGCCTCCAGGTCCAGCGGGGTCCGGTCCGGGTTTTCATCCCAGCCCACTGCACCGGGGCTGAGGCTTGCCAGGTCCTCGTCCAGATAGCGCTTCTGGCTGTCCTTCAGGGTCTTGCCCTTGAAGCGGCCGTAGAAGTTGCGCCAGGGCGCGCCGCTGGCGTGTTTTTCGGCCGCATTGTTGGCGGCAGGCTGGGCATCCTTGGACTGGTCGTCGCGGGGCTTCTGGTCGCCGGACATGCGTCTGGGCTCCTGTTCGAGGCATCTTTTGAAAGGCTGGCCGCCCCTGTGCCGCAAGCAGGCCCGCGGGTCAAGCCATCTAGGGGTTTTGCCCCGGCCGCAGCTCGCGCAGAACGCCCGCTGCGATCAGCCGCAGACGGCTGGGATACCACTCCCCGTCCGGATCCGTGCGCAATGTCTCAATGGCAAAGCCAGGATCCACTCCGCGCGCCACCATGTAGCTGAGATGCTCGTAGATTTCGCGCTGGGTGTCCTCATAGATCCAGGAGCCGAACTCAAACGGTGTTGCCCAGCGGCGGCGCTTGCGTTCGCTGCGGTAGTACTTATGCACGGCCTCGGACGGCCAGTTGCGCTGGTGGAACCCGATGCTGGAGCCGATTGTCATCCGCCTGCGTTCGCCGGCCAGAAAGACATCCACGCAGGCACTGATGCAGGTGCCGTCGACGAGCGTATCCAGCCCGTATTCCAGCACCAGCCCGGCAATTTCCTCGCCTGCATAGACGCTGCCGCCGACGCTGTTGAGCTGCAGCTCGGAAATCCCGGGGCTTTTCTTCAGGATATCCCGCAGGTGCGAGACGTCCTCCTCGGTGATCTCCGCCAGTTCGCCTGTCACGTCTGTTTCGGTGTCATAGACCAGCGTCTTGCCCTGCAGACTGAATTTCTGCGGCAAGGCCTCCTTGGCGGCAGCGGCAGACGCCAGAACCAGGCAGGAAAGTACAAATGTCACGCGCAGCATTGCAGTCCCGGCAGCTGAATGAACCCTGCCCGGCACTATGGCGCAGGCTTCCGTTTCACTCCACCCCCAACAGAATCTCTGACCGGTGCGCCGCAGCGCAGCGCCGGCCCAACGGGAGAGGCGCATATTGCGTATGCGCTGAACCAGACGCTCCCCGAAACGGAAAAAGCGGGCCGCGCGGCCCGCTCTTTACCAGGTTTTCGGCCTTAAACCGCCTTCTTCAGCGCCTCGGCCAGATCGGTGCGCTCCCAGCTGAAGCCGCCGTCGGCATCCGGTTCGCGGCCAAAGTGGCCATAGGCCGCGGTGCGCTGGTAAATCGGCTTGTTCAGCCCCAAGTGCGAGCGGATGCCGCGCGGGGTCAGATCCATGACCTGATCGATTGCCCGTTCGATCGCCGCCGGGTCGACCTCGCCGGTGCCGTGGGTTTCGGCATAGATCGACAGAGGCTTGGAGACACCGATCGCATAAGACAGCTGGATGGTGCATTTCTCCGCCATGCCCGCGGCCACCACGTTCTTGGCGAGGTAGCGTGCAGCATAGGCCGCCGAGCGGTCCACCTTGGTCGGATCCTTGCCGGAAAACGCACCGCCGCCGTGCGGGGCTGCGCCGCCGTAAGTGTCCACGATGATCTTGCGCCCGGTAAGGCCCGCATCGCCATCCGGGCCGCCGATCACGAACTTGCCGGTCGGGTTGACGTGCCAAACGGTTGCATCGGTCAGCCAGCCGTCGGGCAGGGTTTCGCGGATGTAGGGCTCCACAATGGCGCGGATGTCATTTGAGGTCAGCGATTCATCGAAGTGCTGGGTCGACAGCACCAGCGAGCTGACGCCCACCGGCTTGCCGCCTTCATATACCACCGACAGCTGCGATTTGGCATCCGGGCCCAGGGCCGGCTCGGTGCCGTTCTTGCGCACCTCAGCCAGGCGGCGCAGGATCGCATGGCTGAACTGGATCGGCGCCGGCATCAGCGCATCGGTTTCGTTGGTGGCAAAGCCGAACATGATGCCCTGGTCGCCTGCGCCTTCGTCCTTTTCACCAGAAGCATTGACGCCCTGCGCGATATGCGCGGATTGCTCGTGCAGCAGGTTGGTCACTTCCACGGTTTCGTGGTGGAACTTGTCCTGCTCGTAGCCGATATCCTTGATGCAGGCCCGGGTGATCTCGTCGATCCTGCCCATGTAGTCGTGCAGCTTGTCCTGATCGGACAGGCCCACCTCGCCCCCGATGACGACACGGTTCGTGGTGGCAAAGGTCTCAGCCGCCACCCGCGCCTCGGGTTCTTCCGCCAGGAAAGCGTCCAGAACAGCATCGGAAATGCGGTCGCAGACCTTATCCGGGTGGCCCTCGGAAACCGATTCCGAAGTGAAGGTGTAGTTCATACGGGTCATGAAAAGTGCTCCATTGGTTCATCCTTGCCACGCCAGGAAGCCGTTGTGGCAGGTATCAAGCCGCATTACGCGGCCCATCCGCGCGGGTCAATCTATATTCCGGTACAGTTAAGCAGCTATGACCGCGGCGCAAGAGCGCGGGGAAGAAAGATTGCCGCACCTGCGAAGATCAGGCACAGAAGAAACACCGGCCAGTCTCCGGTCCGGCTGTACAGGGTGGGCGGCAACGGCGCAGGCAGGGAAGCGTCGAAATAACCGGCCTCGCCCAGAGGCAGTCGGTCCAGAAGCGTCCCGTCCGGCGCAATCATGGCCGACACCCCGGTATTCGCAGCCCGGATCATTGGCAGCCCCTGCTCCAGCGCCCGCATCCGTGCCTGCACAAGGTGCTGATAGGGGCCTGAGCGGGTGCCGAACCAGGCGTCATTGGTGATCTGCACCAACATACCGGGACGGGTTTCGGCGGCGTTCACATCCTGCGGGAAAACAGCCTCATAGCAGATCAGCGGCAGGGCGCTGCCGATCGGCAGATCCAACAGCTGCGCCCCGGGTCCGGCGGCATACCCTGCCCCCGCTTGGGAGGCAAAGCCATGGATACCGAAACGGGCCATAAAGTCGCCGAACGGCACATATTCCCCGAACGGCACCAGATGCGCCTTGTCGTAGGTGGCGTCCGGCAGGCCGTCTGAATCCAGCAGCACGGCAGAATTGTAGTAAGCGCCGCCCTCCTCGCGCTGAATACCCAGCAGGACCGGCACGCGGCCAGCGCCTTCGGCGATAACCTGCAGCGTGTCTTCTGCATAGTTCAGCAGCTGCGGCACAGCGGTTTCCGGCCAGACAATCAGGTCCGGACGCGGGTTCTCAGCAGAAAATGCCAGCGCGCGGCGGACAAACTCCCACCTGTGGTCCGGGTGCCATTTCAGGTTCTGCGGCGCATTGGGCTGGACGATGCGCACGGTCTTGCTGGTCAGCTCTGTTGCGGAGGGTGCTGGAGCGGCCAGGATTGCTGCCGCCACCAGCGCCGGCGGAAGCAGAGCCGCGGCAGGATTCTTCCGCAGCAGGCCCAGCGGCAGGAACGCTGCAAGCGTCAGCAGCGCCAGCCCTTGCGGCCCGATCCAAGGCAGCAGGTTTGCGGCGGGCGTATCGAGCCAGAACTGGCCGAAAGCGGCCCAGGGAAAACCAGTGAGCAGATAGGCGCGGGCGAATTCGGCAAGCGACCACACGGCGGCCAGCATCGGAATGCGCAACGCACCGCGGCTGAAACGGGCAGCGATGCCAAAAGCCGCCCCCCAGAACAGGGCAAGGCCGGCGGCCAGGAAGACGAGCGCAAAGGGCGCCATCCAAGCGTGGCGGTCGGGGTCGATCTGAAACGGTTCAATAATCCACGAGAGGCCGAAGGCGAAATAGCCCAGCCCGAACAGCCATCCAGCCAGAGAAGCGGCGCGGGCAGAGGCGGCCTGAAGCACCAGCCAGCCAGCCGCGGCCAAGGCAAGCGGCAGCCCGGGGAGCATATGCCAGGGTGCCAGCGCCAGCGACAGCAGCGCACCGCCACCAAGGGCCAGCGCCGCCGGAGCCAACCGGAGCTGGCGCGCGGCCTGCCGCAACCCCAGTGACATCATGCAGCGGCGTCCGGCAGCCGCACCCGCAGCCGCTTGATCCGGCGCGGGTCGGCATCCATGACTTCGAATTCAGCGCCCTCAGGGTGTTCGATCACCTCGCCGCGGGCCGGCACCCGGCCGGACAGCATGAAGACCAGCCCGCCCAGGGTGTCGATCTCTTCCTCGTCCACGTCATCGTGGCTGGTCAGGGAATGGCCGGTCTCAGCCTCGAACTCCGGCAAAGAGGTGCGGGCCAGCGCGATGTAGCAGCCGGGCTTCTCCTCGAACCAGGTCTGCAACTCGTCGGCGTCGTGCTCGTCCTCGATCTCGCCCACCACCTGTTCGATCAGGTCCTCAATGGTAACGAGGCCGTCGACGCCGCCGTATTCGTCAATCACCAGCGCCATGTGGCGGCGCTCGGCCTGCATCTTGGTCAGCAGCACGCCGATCGGCATCGACGGCGGCACGAACAGAAGCGGGCGCAGCATCTTGGAGAGGTCGAACTCCGAGGCGCCGCCGTTGAAACCGTGCGTGAGCGAAAAATCCTTGAGGTGGACAAAGCCCAGCGGCGTGTCCAGCGTGCCCTCGTAAACGGGAATGCGGGTAAAGCCGCTTTGCCGGAAGATGCCGACCAGATCTTCCTTGGCGACAGTGACCGGCACGGCAGCGACTTCGGCAGAGGGGATGGCGACATCCTCAACCCGCATCCGGCGCAGGTTGATCATGCCGTGCGGCCCGGCGCCCGGGGCAGGCTGTTCGCCGCCGGTGTCCTGGCCGTCCTGCGGATCGGGGCTGAACACGCTGCGCAGCCGCGTCCACAATCCGGTATTTTCAGAGGCCGGCGCTTCCGCCACCGTGCCATTGATGTCCTGCAGCGCGCCTTGCGCCGCGTTAGAACTGCCTTCTATGTCGCCCATCTTTCCATTCCAAAAGCCCCTGTCACGGGGCGTCCTCACTCATATATGGGTTCGCGATACCCAGTTTGCCAAGTAGCAGGACCTCAATCCCTTCCATCAATGCGGCATCGCCGTCACGAATGTGATCATAGCCCAAAAGATGCAACAGTCCGTGAATAATCAGATGGCGGGTGTGATCGGCCAGGGCTTTACCCGCTTCCGCGGCCTCGCGGGCGCAGGTATCATAGGAAATCGCGATGTCGCCCAGCGGAATTTCCCCAGTAAAATCAGCCTCTGGCGGCAGCGGCGTGCCGCCGTCCTCCTCGGCAGCCAGCTCTTCTGCCGGCCAGCTGAGAACATTGGTGGGGGCCGGCTTTTCGCGGAATTCGGCATTGAGATCCGCAATGCGCGGATCATCACAGGCCAAGAGCGAAATTTCGCACATCCCGGACTCCAGGCCAAAGTGCCTGAGAACAATTGCAATGGCCTCTTCGGCCAGCGCCTCGAGCCCCGCGTCCTGCCAGCGGCTGTCTTCGATGGTGATGTCGAGCGTCATTGTACGGCTGCACATGCGGGGGCCAGCCCCCGCACCCCCGGAGTATTTTCACAAAGATGAAGCCCGGCGGGTCTTTCCGTCAGGCGGGTGCTGAGTCCGCGTCATAAGCCTCGATGATCGCCGCCACAAGCGGGTGGCGCACCACATCGCGGGCAGTGAAGTAGTTGAAGCTGATCTTGGGGATCGTTTTCAGCAGCCGCTCGGCATCCGTCAGGCCCGACTGCACCCCGCGCGGCAGGTCGACCTGGGAGCGGTCGCCGGTGACCACCATGCGCGAGCCCTCACCCAGACGGGTCAAGAACATCTTCATCTGCATGGTGGTGGCGTTCTGCGCCTCGTCCAGGACCACAAAGGCATTGGAAAGCGTACGGCCGCGCATAAAGGCCAGCGGCGCAATCTCAATCCGCTTGTCTTCGATCAGCTTGGCCAGTTGCTTGCCCGGCAGAAAGTCGTTCAGCGCGTCGTAAAGCGGCTGCATGTAGGGGTCGACCTTGTCCTTCATGTCGCCGGGCAGGTAGCCAAGTTTTTCGCCGGCCTCCACCGCCGGGCGGGACAGGATGATGCGGTCGACATGGCCGGTGATGAACATCGAAACGCCCACGGCAACGGCCAGGTAGGTCTTGCCGGTGCCTGCGGGGCCGATACCAAAGGCCAGCTCGTGTTCAAACAGGGACTGCACATAGGCCTTCTGCGCCTCGGTGCGCGGCTCCACCAGTTTCTTGCGGGTCTTGATCTCAACCCGGCCGCCGCGGAACATCTGCAACTGGCCGTCGGGTTCCGCATCGTCGCTGTCCGGCCCCATCCGCAACTCGCGGTCAATGTCGCCGCTTTCGACACTGCGGCCGGTTTCCAGCCGGTCATAGAGCGCGGTGAGCACCCCAGCAGCTTGTTCGCGGGCCGAATCCTCGCCCATCACGGACAGTTGGTTGCCGCGGCGGACGATCTGCACGCCCAGTTTCTGTTCGATGTCAGCCAGGTTGCGGTCATATTCGCCGCACAGGTCGATCAGCAATCGGTTGTCAGGAAATTCCAGCAGCACTTCGTGGGTTGCGGTCTGGGTCTGCGGGTCATTCAGGGCGCTGATGGCCAAGCTGATCTCCTCAATCTGGCGTTGCCCTTTCAGTCTGCCTCCGCCACGGCGTTTGCGCAAGCATGAGCCGTGTAAAATCACTTTATTGAAACAAAACAGCCGCCCCGGAGGGCGGCTGCAATTCTAGCTGAACGCAAGCCTCAGATCGGGTCCCCAAAGGTCGAGCCTTCCTTGAACGGGCCGGTCGCCACATTTCGCGGCAGGTCGCTGTTGCAGACCGGCTTGCCGTCCGGCGTGCGCCGCAGATCGGCATAGCCTTCCAGGCCATCGTCAATGATCCAATGCTCGCAGCCCTGCGGATCGACCCAGATGCCGGCCTCAAGATTGGACAAATGCAAGGATTTGCCATCCGAGACATGCCCGTCTGATGTCTTGTCAACTGCCGGAGTACAGGCGGAAATCCCTGCGGCCACGGCCAGGAGAACGGCTGTTTTCACTGTTTTCATCATTCCTCTCTCCTCAGCGCAGGCAGTAGATTTCTACGCGGCGGTTCTGCGCCATATTGGCAGCGCTGGTGTTGGGAACCCGCGGGTCGCGCTCGCCGTAGGCACGGATATCGTTGATCCGGGCACCCACCGAGCGGGCAACCTTGGCCACTGCATTGGCGCGTCGCTCTGACAGGCGAATGTTGTATTCATCGGAGGCGCGGCTGTCGGTATGGCCGGCGATCACAAAAGACCGAGCACCGTTCGCCTTGGCCTGCTGGAAAAATTCTCCCAAGCGCTGCCGGCCCGCAGCGTTGATGAAATGCTTGTCAGTGGCAAAGAACTGATCGGTCGGCATCACGCCGCAGATCTTCCCGCGGCGGCAGACCGGCTTGCCGTCCGGGGTCACGTGCGGCGTCATGAAACCCTCGGCCCCGTCATCCATCACCCAGTGTTCGCAGCCGTCCGGATCCACCCAAATCGTCGGCACATAGCGTTCGCCCTTAATCGTCCGCTGCCCGGTTTGCGCGCTGACAGGCGCGACGGCGATGCTGAGCGCAGCCGTGGCAGCGGCAGCCAGCGCAATCGCCTTGTTCACTTTGAGTATCAACACAACCAGAATTCCTTCACCTAAAGATCCCCCCAGGGTGTTGCCGCGCACAAGCGGCCACCGTTCAGGCCCAAAAACCAAAATACCTGATAGAGATACAGCATACATGCTAAATTTTTAATTATTCCGGACGGATTAAACACTCGCCGGGAACACTCGATACCTTTTAATAAAATTGTTCCCGAAAGCGATGCAATGAAAACCCGCCTGCACTTGGCAGGCCGCCGGAAATCAGTGGCCTGAGCAGAGGCTGCCAAGAGATTCTGCCGCAAGTGCCGGTTAGGATCAGCCCCCGTTAATGCCACATCACTGGTTTGGCAGTTTCGCCGGGGAAATAGTCCCCGGGGTGTTTTACGATCCTCCTCGCTCTGTACTGCCGTCAGGCGGAACATCCGCCAGATCCCTAGGACACCCAAACCGCTGCAAGTCAGTGGCGCAGCCCGCCTGGAAGCGGGCCTGCGCCGTCATTGGTTCGAGGTGAAGGCGATCCGCCGCCGTTAGCGGCGCGTGCCAAACCACTGAAATTTTGCGGTTCTGGCGCCAGCGGTGCGGAAATAACGATGCCTGACCCTAGCCGATCAGTTCGCCCGCAAGAGAGTTGGCGCCGGAAGAGACAATCCGCACCCGTGCAAGATCACCGACCTGGCGGTTGCACTCTGCAACATGCACCGCATGCAGATAATCGGATTTGCCAACCATCTGGCCCGGCAGGCGGCCTGCCTTTTCAAACAGCACTCCAACCTCACGGCCGACCATGCTGTCCTGCACCTCGCGCTGCTGTTTGGTGAGCAGGGCTTGCAGGCGCTGCAACCGGTCGTCAGCCGCAGCCGGATCGACCTGAGGACGCTCTGCCGCCGGGGTGCCGGGGCGGGTGGAATACTTGAAGGAATAGGCGGTGCCGTATTTGACCTCTGCCACCAGGTCCATGGTGGCCTGGAAGTCTTCTTCGGTTTCTTCCGGGAAACCGACAATGAAGTCGCCGGAGATCAAGATGTCGGGCCGTGCTGCGCGAATACGCTCGATCAGGCGGATATAGCTTTCGGCGGTGTGGGAGCGGTTCATCCGCTTCAGGATTTTGTCGGACCCTGCCTGCACCGGCAGGTGCAGATAAGGCATCAGCTTGGCACAGGTGCCATGCGCCTCGATCAGGTCGTCCTGCATGTCATTTGGATGCGAAGTGGTGAAGCGGATGCGCTCCAGCCCGTCGATCTTGTCCAGCTCCCAGATCAGCTGCGCCAGGGTCAGATCGCCATTGGGGCCGGCCCCGTGGTAGGCGTTCACATTCTGGCCAAGCAGAGTGATTTCACGCACGCCGCGCTCCACCAGGTCCTGCGCCTCGCGCAGGATGCGGTCTGCCGGGCGCGAGACCTCGGCGCCGCGGGTGTAAGGCACAACGCAGAAGGCGCAAAACTTGTCGCAGCCTTCCTGCACCGTCAGGAAGGCGGCCGGACCGCGTTTGGCCTTGGGGCGGTTTTTCAGCTTTTCGAATTTGTCTTCTTCGGGGAAATCGGTGTCGAGCACCTTCTCCCCTTCGCGCGCCTTGGCTTCCATCTCCGGCAGGCGGTGATAGCTTTGCGGGCCAACCACCAGGTCGACCAGCGGCTGGCGGCGCATGATCTCTTCTCCCTCGGCCTGGGCCACACATCCAGCAACACCGATCTTCAGATCCGGCTTCTCCGCTTTCAGGCCTTTGAAACGGCCCAATTCGGAATAAACCTTCTCCGCGGCCTTTTCCCGGATGTGGCAGGTGTTGAGCAGGATCATGTCGGCATCATCTGCCGATTTGGTCTCAACATAACCCTCACCGCCCAGCGCCTCGGCCATACGTTCGCTGTCATAGACATTCATCTGACAGCCATAGGTCTTGATAAACAGCTTCTTCGGGGCGCTCATAAAGGTCAGCCTTCCAGCCAGGGTGGGTAAACAGCGGCTTGCCATACAGGCAATTGCCGCGGCTTGCAATGCAGCGGGATTTACCCGATTTTGGCAGCAAAGGCCAGAAAGGCAGGGCAGACCGGCATGATGTATTCTTCACTGCAGGATTTCCTGAAGGAAGGAAAGGCGCTGCTGGCTAAGGGGCCGGTTGCGCTGATCTTCATCGAAGATGAGGTGGAGGTTGCCACCACCCTGCGCCACCACCTGCAAAGCGGCTTCAAGGCGGTAGTGGCACTGATGCCGGACGCCTTTGATTTACCGCAGGACGTGCGCGCCAAGGTGCACCGGGTGCCCTTTGACTGCGGACCGGAGAGGGCGGTGGCCGGCGCCATCAATTCGGTGATCGCCGCCGCGCAACCGGGCTGCTGGCTGTATTACTGCTATAACGCGGAATACCTGTTCTACCCGTTCTGCGAAGCCCGCAGTGTCGGCGAGATGCTTTCCTTTCATGCTGAAGAACGCCGCGATGCGATGCTCACCTATGTCATCGACCTATACGCGGGTGATCTTGGTGCCAGCCCCAGTGCGGTATCGCTGGAGGCAGCCTATCTGGACAAATCAGGCTACTATGCCCAGTCGCGCAAGGATCCGGCGACAGGCCACCCGCGCGAGCGGCAGCTGGACTTTTTCGGCGGCGTGCGCTGGCGGTTTGAAGAGCACATCCCCGCCGCCAGCCGAAAGATCGACCGGATTTCACTGTTCCGGGCCAAGCCGGGGCTGCAATTGCAGCCGGATCACACCTTCAACGATCAGGAATACAACACCTATGCCTGCCCTTGGCATCACAACCTAACCGCTGCTGTCTGCTCGTTCCGCACCGCCAAGGCTCTCAAACGCAACCCGGGTTCCTCCTTTGATATCGAAACCTTCCGCTGGCACAATTCGGCACCGTTCGAATGGCACTCGCGTCAATTGCTAGACTTGGGGCTGATGGAACCTGGGCAGTGGTTCTGAAATGAACCAGAAGGCTGGACCTGCCGACAACGGCCTGTTTCAGCAAGAAGCAATGGCAAACCTTGCAGGCACTGCATTTTCAGATCGCGTTATTACTTGATACTTTGAACAGCGCAGCTGCATCCATGAAGACGCCCTAGGCACTGCGGACGCATATTTGGAATTGAGGAAAAGGTCCCACTGCATTGCAACGTATGAGCGGTTGCTTTGCTAAGCCACTCGGAAGGCGCATAACAGTTGGCCAAGAGCAAACTACCACCTGTTCCAGCGTGACATTTGAAGGCTGCAGCACAGGTGATATCCAAAGGGGCCTCAGCGGCCGGTATAGAACAATAAACTGTCAATCTGCCCCTGAACTGAGATGCTCTGATGTGCCCGCAATTCTTCCAACTGGAAAGAGCGCTGAAAAAAGTGAAACCAGACCGGCGGCGGAACGCAGCAGCCGGATTAACCAAGACTGCCGGCAGAAACCAATTTTTGATTTTCGTGACGCATTATACCTCTCAAGCATGCATTTTACTCCCCTCAAGAGGGTAAACTTATGTCTGAGGCCGATGCAGTTTGGATACTCATCTCCGCGCTTCTGGTGCTGGTGCTGCAATCCGGTTTCCTATGTCTGGAATCCGGAACCGTGCGGGCAAAGAACGCGGCAAATGTTGCGCTCAAGAACCTCTCGGATGTCTGCGTTGTCAGCACTGCCTTCTGGCTGACCGGTTTCGGCCTGATGTTCGGGCCCAGTTTCAACGGCCTGTTCGGGGCTGGCGGATTCTGGCCCCGGCTCGACAATTCCGCGGGCCATTCCGCCGCCATCTTCTTGTTTCAAATGGCCTTTGCCTCCACTGCGGCAACGATTGTCTCAGGCGCCGTGGCCGAGCGGGAGAGGTTCCTGGGCTACATGCTGATGTCAGTGATGCTTGGGGCCTTCATCTATCCGGTTGCCGGCCATTGGATCTGGAACGAGGCGGGCTGGCTGCGGCAGGCCGGCTTCATCGACTTTGCCGGAGCGACGGTGGTGCATAGCGTCGGAGGCTGGACCGCGCTGGTGGCAATTGTCTTTCTTGGCCCGCGGCTGGGCCGCTACGGGCCGAAGAAACGGTTTTTTGAGGAGAACTCCATATCGCTTGTAACACTGGGCGGGCTGTTGCTGTGGGTGGGCTGGGGCGCGTTCAACGGCGGATCGGCCCTGGCCTTCAGCACCGATGTCGGACCGGTTATTGCCCGGACCATGCTGTCAGCGGCCGGGGCGGGTATTGCCAGCATCGCCATCGGGCTTGGGCTGTTCCGCTGCGTCCGGGCCGAAATCCTGGTCAACGGCTTTCTTGGCGGGCTGGTAGCGGGCACCGCCGGGATCCATCTGGTGACAGGACCGATGGCCTTCCTGATCGGCATCACCGGCGCCATCACCGTGATCGTCGCCCGGGACATCCTGGACGCACTGAAAATCGATGACGTCGTCGGCGCGGTTCCGGTGCATCTGGCAGCGGGCCTTGCGGGCACGCTCGCAGTGGCCTTCACGGTTCCGCCGGAGCTGCTGCCGGCCGGCAGCAGGCTTGACCAGCTTGGGGTTCAGGCGCTGGGTGCCGCTGCTGTAGCGGCCTGGGTTATCTGCTGCACGGTCCCGCTAGCCATTTTCCTCAAGGCCGCCGGGTTGCTGCGGGCACGTCCCAAAGACGAAGTGCGGGGCTTGAACCTGGCGGAAAACAACCACCGCAATGTGTTGCTGGAACTGCTGGAAGAAATGAAACGGCACCAGCGGTCAGGGTCCTTCAGCAGCCGCGTGCGCGTTGAACGGTCGACGGAACTGGGGGCGCTGGCATTCCATTACAACAGGGTACTGGACCGGGTCGAGGCGGAAATCAGCCTGCGCATGGCCTCGATCCGCAAGGAGCGGATGAGCAGGGTGCTGGCGGAGGAAGCCTTTGAGGCCATGCGGGAAGCCCAGGAGGAAAGCGCGTGGTCGGCCCGGCACGACAAGCTCACCGGGCTCGGCAACCGCAAGCATCTGGAGGAAATCGCCTCTGCTCCGGCAGCGGAGCAGCAAACCGGCACGCTAGTGATTGCGCTGGATCTGGACCGCTTCAAGGAGGTCAATGATACCTACGGCCACGAGGCGGGAGACCTGGTGCTGGAACGCGCCGCGCGGCGGATTTCCTCCAAGATCAAATCCGGGCGCGACTTTGCTTTCCGCATCGGCGGCGACGAGTTTGCCGTGCTTTTGGAGTTTTCCGGCAGCGAGGCGGAAGCGCATGAGTACTGTTCCGACCTTTTGTTCGAGCTGCTCCAGCCGGCGAGATACAAAGATGCAGAGCTGCTGGTCGGCGCCTCCATAGGTTTTGCGCTATGCGAACCGGAGGAGACCCTACAGTCTGCGCTGCGGCGGGCAGATTTGGCGCTCTATGCCTCCAAAGCCGGCGGGCGTTCCTGCGTGAACGCCTACTCCGCCTCTATCGGGTCGGCGCACGATGAGAAGATGAACCTGATCCGGGACTTCAAGCAGGCATTCGCCAATGACGAGATCAAAGTCACCTTCCAGCCGCAGATCGACGGCAGAACAGGCGCCCTGGCAGGGTGCGAGGCCCTGGCCCGCTGGAACCACCCCCGCCGCGGTATTGTCGGCCCGGATGTATTCGTGCCGGTGGCTAGGGAAATCAACATGCTGGCAGACTTGGACCGGCGTGTTCTGGATATCACCTTGGCGGCTTATTGGGAGTTTGCGCAGCAGGGCGTTACCCTGCCCAGCATCTCAGTGAATGTCTCAGCCGAACGGCTTGGCCATCCCGGCTTGATCGCAGAGCTGAAACAACGAACTGACCTTCCCGCCAGCGGCTTGGCGTTCGAGCTTCTGGAGACCGTTTTTCTTGATCATGTGAACGACGATTACGCGAAACAGATCGATACTCTCAAGGCAATGGGCATCGGTATCGAGATTGATGATTTCGGCACCGGGCACGCCAGTATCGCCGGGGTTCTGGCGTTGAAGCCGGACAGGCTGAAGATCGACCGCATGTTCACAACGGGAATCGATCGCAAACCGGCCCGTCGCGACCTTATGCGCGGGCTAATCGAGATGGCTGCCAGTGCCGGGGCAGCGGCGGTCGTGGAGGGGGTCGAAACCGCCGGCGAGGCGGAAGTTCTCTCTGAAATCGGCGCCGACATCCTGCAAGGCTATGCGTTCGGGCGCCCGATGGACCGCATTCGGTTCCTGGCTTGGGCGCGCAACTGGCAAAAGGAACCGAAGCCCGTGCAAGCCGGCTAGCCAGCGTGGCAGCACCGGGCGGTCCTTTCCCGTCCGGTCATCTGAGGATCGCAGAGTCGAAAACGGTCGGATTCCTGCGCTTCACCTCCACAAGCAGCCCCCAGCCTGCGGTTTCCGGGCTAGTGCTGCGTTCTTTGGATCGCAGCCTATAGGCCGGTCAAGCAGGCATTCAGGATAGTAGGTAGCAGAAAGACCGGAAATTCTTAGGCCGGGATCTGACCACGACGCAGTGGCTGTTGGTTGCTATCCGCTTCAGGCAATTCGCTCTTTCACAAAATTCTCCAAAGAAAAGAATAGTCAGCCGGAGGCTGCACGGCAAACCGCTTCGCAGATCAAGATGTTGCTTCCGGCTTCTTGTTGGTGATTGTATTGGACCGCCAACCCCTTGCTTTGAAAGGCCCTGATGCATGGACAAGTTCAGCCTTGATGCGACTGATATCCGCATCCTCAGCGCAGTCCAAAGGCACGGCCAGTTGAGCAAAACCAAGCTGGCGGAGATCGTGAATTTATCGCCGACCCCGTGCTGGGCCCGCCTGACAAAGCTGAGGGCAGCCGGGTTTATCCGCGGTTATCACGCCGACATCGCGCTCGACCGGGTCTGCGATTTCACGCAGGTCATCGTGACGGTCTCGCTCACCCATCACCGCAAGTCGGATTTTGACCGCTTCGAGGGCCGCATACGGCAGCTGGACGAGGTCACGGAATGCATCGCCACAGGCGGCGGCATGGATTACGTCCTGAAGATATTTACCCCAAGCCTGGCAGCCTTTCAGGAGTTGATGGAAGCCCTTCTGGCCGCCGATCTGGGGATTGACCGTTACATGACCTATATCGTGACGCGCAGTGTTAAATCCGCCCAGCCGAATATTGCGCGGCTAGCGGCCAGAACCGGCAAGTGACACAAGCCGACTGAACGGGCTGCACTGAGCCAGACAACAGTCCGTTTGGTCCGTCCAGGGCTTGTTTTCAGTCCGCTCCCGGCCTGCCTGTGCGGTTAATCCTTCACCCAGTTCAAACAGTCCGCGGCTGATCGGGCCGGGGATGCAAAGGGTGAAAGAGATGATGCAATCAGACGGCTTCGGGTTCGGTACACAGATCCGCAAATCCCCCTATTTCGACGCCACCGTGCGCTGGGGCGCCAAGGGTTTCTCGGTGTACAACCACATGTACATCCCGCGCGATTTCGGCGATCCGGAGCAGAACTTCTGGAACCTGGTGAACGACGCGATCCTGTGCGATGTGGCGGTGGAGCGCCAGGTGGAAATCACCGGCCCGGATGCGGCGAAGTTCGTGCAGATGCTGACCCCGCGCGACCTGTCGAAAATGGCCGTTGGCCAGTGCAAATACATCCTGATCACCAATGCCGATGGCGGCATCCTGAACGACCCGATCCTGCTGCGGCTGGCGGAAAACCACTTCTGGATCTCGCTGGCAGACAGCGACATCCTGCTGTGGGCGCAGGGCGTGGCGGTGCATTCCGGCATGAATGTCACCATCGGCGAGCCCGACGTGTCGCCCCTGCAGCTGCAGGGGCCGAAATCCGGCCTGATCATGCAAGAGCTGTTCGGCGACAGCATCCTGGACCTGAAATACTACTGGCTGCGCGAAGTGGAGCTGGACGGCATCCCTCTGATCGTGTCGCGCACCGGCTGGTCCAGCGAGCTGGGCTATGAGCTGTATCTGCAGGACGGATCGCGCGGCGACGAGCTGTGGGAAAAGATCATGGCGGCGGGTAAGCCCTTTGGCCTGCAGCCGGGTCACACCTCCTCGATCCGGCGGATCGAAGGCGGCATGCTATCCTATCACGCCGATGCCGACATCCACACCAACCCGTTCGAGGTGGGCCTCGGCCGCCTGATCGGCCTGGACATGGAAGCGGACTTCATCGGCAAGGAAGCTCTGCGCCGTATCAAGGAAGAAGGCATCAGCCGCACACAGGTCGGCCTGGTTATCGATTGCGCCCCGCTCAAAGGCCCCAACACCACTTTCTGGGCGATCTCCAAAGATGGTGGCAACGTGGGTAAGGTTACTTCGGCCGTCTACTCGCCGCGCCTTGAGAAGAACATCGCACTGGCGATGGTCGCGGTAGGGAGTTCTGAACTGAACACCGAAGTCGAAGTGATGACTGCCAGCGGTCCTGCACAGGCCAAGATTGTCGAGATCCCCTTCTACGATCCCAAGAAATCGCTCGCAGCAAGCTAAAGCCAGAACGAGGACTTACGGAAATGCCGGATATTTCGATCGATCTGCACTGGCAGCGAATTGAGCCCGAACTCAAGCCCGGCGCCTACACCGCCGAGCATACCGTTCAGCTCAACAACGGATATGACGTGCAAGTGGACGCCGCCCCCGGCTATGGCGGCGATCCAAGCTGCACCAATCCCGAGCAGGCGCTGGCGTCGGCCCTGTCCAGCTGTCACATGCTGACCTTTCTTGCTCTGGCCGCCAAGGCCGGCTGGCCGGTGGCCAGCTACCATGATCACGTGGTGGCGCATCTGGGCAAGAACCCGAAGGGCAAAATGTCGGTGACCCGCTTGGATATGCACCCGCTGGTGCGGTTCGACACCGGCTTTCAGGTCAATGAAGCTGATCTGGCACAGATGCAGGACCGGGCGCACCGGTACTGTTTCATCGCCAACACGCTGGCTGACTTCGTCGAGATCAGCATTCACTGACCCTCAAAACAGGAGAGAGCCCCGTGCAAGACACCGATATCCTGCTGCGCGACCTGGATGACGATGGCGTCCTTCGACTGACCCTGAACGATTCCGGGCGGCGCAATGCCCTGTCCGAGGCGATGCTGGAGGCGCTGGCCCAAGCCATTGCCGAAGCGGGAGAAAATCCACAGGTGCGCGTTGTCGTCCTGGCGGCAAACGGCCCGGCCTATTGCGCCGGGCATGATCTGAAGGAGATGACCGCCGGGCGCGCGGCAAAGGATGGCGGCCGGGCCTATTTTGCCAAGGTGATGGCGATGTGCTCTGCCGCCATGCAGGCCATCGTCAACTGCCCCAAGCCGGTGATTGCTGAGGTCACCGGGATCGCCACAGCGGCGGGCTGCCAGCTGGTGGCCAGCTGCGACCTGGCCGTTGCAGCGGACACCGCGCAGTTCAGCACGCCGGGGGTCCATATCGGCCTGTTCTGCTCGACGCCGATGGTGGCGCTGTCGCGCAATGTCTCCAGCAAGCATGCAATGGAGATGCTGCTGACCGGCGACATGACACCGGCCCGGCGTGCAGAAGAGATCGGCCTGATCAACCGCGCCGTTCCGTCCGCAGACCTGCGCGAGGCGACAATGGGAATGGCCCGCAAGATCGCCTCAAAGTCGGTAATGACCTTGGCCACCGGCAAACGCGCCTTCTATGCGCAGCGGGAGATGCCCCTCTCGGAGGCCTATGGCTATGCCTCCAGTGTGATGGTCGAAAACATGCTGGCCCGCGACGCCGAAGAGGGCATCGGCGCCTTCCTCGAAAAACGCAGCCCCCAATGGCAGGATCAATAGGATCATGACGGAGAACCCGTACAACACCGGCCTGGACCGCACTCCCGCGAACTATCAGCCGCTGACGCCGCTGAACTTCCTGGAACGCGCCGCCAGCGTCTTTCCGGACCGCACCGCAATCGTGCACGGGCGGCTGCGGCGCAGCTATGCGGAGTTTTACGCGCGCTCGCGGCGGCTCGCCTCGGCCCTGGCCAAGAACGGCATCACCCGAGGCGATACGGTGTCGGTGCTGCTGCCCAACACGCCGGCGATGCTGGAATGCCATTACGGCGTGCCGATGTGCGGCGCGGTGCTGCATTCGATTAACACGCGGCTGGATGCTGCGGTGATCGCCTTCCAGCTCGACCACGCGATGTCGAAACTGGTGATCGTCGACAGCGAGTTCATGCCGCTGATGCAGGAGGCGCTGGCGCTCGCCACGGTGTCACCGGTCCTGATCCAGTACGACGACCCGGAGTATGACGGTGCGCGAACAGATGCGGAGGCCGCCGACTACGAGGTGTTCCTGACCCGCGGCAACCCGGATTTCGCCTGGCTGATGCCGGAGGACGAATGGGATGCGATCTCGATCAACTACACCTCCGGCACCACCGGCGACCCTAAAGGCGTGGTTTCGCACCACCGGGGCGCCTATCTGCTTGCGCAGGGCAACGCGCTGACCACCTCGATGCAGAAACACGCGGTCTATCTCTGGACCCTGCCGATGTTCCACTGCAACGGCTGGTGCTTCCCCTGGACACTGTCCGCCATCGCGGGCACCCATGTGTGTCTGCGGCAGGTGCGGGCGGAACCGATCTGGAACGCTCTCGCGGACGAGGGGGTGACCCACCTGTGCGGCGCCCCCATCGTGATGTCGCTGCTGATCTCGGCGCCGGAAGAGGCCAAGCGCGATCTTGCCCAAACCGTGCAATTTTTCACCGCCGCCGCACCGCCGCCCGAAAGCCTGCTGGCGGACATGAAGGCCGCCGGGTTCGACGTGACCCATCTGTACGGGCTGACGGAAACCTACGGTCCGGCGGTGGTCAATGACTGGCACAACGACTGGTCAGACCTGCTGCCCGCCGAACAGGCCGCGCTGAAGGCGCGCCAGGGCGTGCGCTACCTGCCGCTGGAGCAGCTGGACGTACTGGACCCCGACACGATGCTGCCGGTGCCGCGCGACGGCCAGACCATGGGCGAGGTCATGTTCCGCGGCAACGTCGTGATGAAGGGCTACTTCCGCAATCCCAAGGCCACCGCCGAGGCCTTTGCCGGCGGCTGGTTCCACTCGGGTGATCTGGGGGTCATGCACCCCGACGGCTATATCCAGCTCAAGGACAGGTCAAAGGACATCATCATCTCGGGTGGTGAGAACATCTCCTCGATCGAGGTCGAAGAGGCGCTTTACCGCCACCCGGCTGTTGCGGTGGCCGCCGTGGTTGCCATGCCGCATGAAAAATGGGGCGAAACCCCCTGCGCATTTGTCGAATTGGCCAAGGGGCAGGAGGCCGATGCGGAGATCCTGCGCAGCTGGTGCCGTGAACGCCTGGCCCCTTTCAAGGTCCCGGGCAGGTTCGTGTTCACGGCGATACCGCGAACCTCAACCGGTAAGATCCAGAAATATGCCCTGCGAGAGCAGGCAAGGAAAGTAGCGTCCTGACTTGGGAAGCAGCACACCAAGCGATGGAGTGCACTGCATTAGCGCCCAGCAATGAGTGGAATTGTGCTGTTTCTAGAATCATCAGGACGACTATTGGTGTTTTGCGAATACAGCGAACGTTGGAATAGACGGGCAGCGACGCAGCACGCGATAGAGGCAGGAGCCGCAGCGAAGGGCCATCCCCGTCGTGTAAAAACCGCCCCGCCGAAAGGTAGCCAGGACCAGCAATATGCCTGCTGCGAAAGGTCGGCGGCAATTCCACTTGGACATTCATGTCTGACGCAGCATGAGCGGTCATTGTCAGAGCCCTTGCCGAACTGCAACGGCGAGCTCTCCAAGAAGCTTGGTACAGGTTTCCGCCCGGCTCCACTTGTGGAGGATCTGCGCCCATCGAACGCGGCCATGCTTGAGGATCGGGCTGCCGCCAAAAAAATGCCCTGCAACTCCCGGCGGGGCAATTTGAACCAAAAAACTAACGATGGCGTCAAATTCTTTCCACACTACTATGGGCGGAAAGCGCAAAACTTTGGGGTGTCCGCTGTGCTATGGGGATCCCTACAAAACCTTAGAAATCCAGGTTCTCCACGCTGAGGGCGTTCTTTTGAATGAACTCCCGGCGCGGCTCTACAACATCCCCCATCAGCTTGGTGAACAGATCATCCGCTTCGACCATATCGTCGATACGTACCTGCAGCAGGGTGCGGGCATCCGGGTCCAATGTGGTTTCCCACAGCTGGTCCGGGTTCATTTCACCCAGGCCCTTGTAGCGCTGCAGGGTAAGGCCCTTTTCGCCCTCCTCCAGGATCGCCTTGAGCAGCCCCAGCGGCCCGTGAATGATCTGGCTGCGGTCGCGGCGGACCAGCTGGGCGGTGGTGCCGTAGACTTCCTGCAGGCTCTGGGTGAAGCTGCCGGTCTTGCGGGCCTCGCCGGAGCGCAGCATCGGGCCGTCAAGGGTGCGCACCTCCTCAACCCCGCGCAGGATACGGGCCAGGCGGATGCCGTGGTCCTGGGTGATCCGGCCCTGCCAGCCGCGCTCATACTCCAGCGCGATGGCATCCAGGCGGGCGGCAACCTGATCGGCAACGCCCTGCAGGTCGGAATCCACCGCGCCGGGCACAAAGGCGCCGGCCACGGCTGCCTGCTCCAGGATGTGGCGCGGGTAGTGGGTCGGGAAGGCATCCAGCACGCGTTTGAGCTGGCGTGCCTCGTCCACCACGCGGGTGAGGTCGGCGCCGGCCATTTCGGAGCCGTCGCCCAGTTTCAGCACCGCGCCGTCGACGCCCTGGTTGATCAGGTAGTCGTCCAGCGCCGCCTGGTCCTTGAGATAGACCTCGGACTTGCCGCGCGCGACCTTATAGAGCGGCGGCTGCGCGATATAGAGGTAGCCGCCCTCGATCAGCTCCGGCATCTGCCGGTAGAAGAAGGTGAGCAGCAGGGTGCGGATGTGGGCGCCGTCGACGTCCGCGTCGGTCATGATGACGATCTTGTGGTAGCGCAGCTTGTCGATGTTGAACTCATCGCGGCCGATACCGGTGCCGAGCGCCATCACCAGGTTGCCGATCTCCTGGCTCGACAGCATCCGGTCAAAGCGCGCGCGTTCCACGTTCAGGATCTTGCCGCGCAGGGGCAGGATCGCCTGGGTCATCCGGTCCCGCCCGGTTTGGGCGGAGCCGCCAGCCGAGTCACCCTCGACCAGGAAGACTTCAGTCTTGGAAGGGTCCTTCTCGGAGCAGTCCTTAAGCTTGCCCGCCAGATAGTTCACGTCCATCGCGGTCTTGCGGCGTGTCAGCTCACGGGCCTTACGGGCGGCTTCGCGGGCCAGGGCGGCCTCGACAATCTTGCCAACGATCTGCTTGGCCTCGTTCGGATTTTCCTCAAACCACTCGGCCAGTTTTTCGCCCATCAGGCTCTCCACCACCGGGCGCACCTCGGAGGACACCAGCTTGTCCTTGGTCTGGCTGGAGAACTTCGGGTCCGGCACCTTGACCGACAGAACACAGGTCAACCCTTCGCGGGCGTCATCACCGGTGAAAGAGACCTTCTCTTTCTTGGCGATCCCCGACGTCTGCGCGTAGTTGTTGATGGTCCGGGTCAGCGCGCCACGGAAGCCCGCCACATGGGTGCCGCCATCACGCTGCGGGATGTTGTTGGTGAAGGGCAGCACTGTCTCGTGGTAGCTGTCGTTCCACCACATGGCTATCTCGACGCCGATGTCGTCCTTTTCCCCCACGATGTAGACCGGAGCCTCCATCACCGGGGTCTTGTGCCGGTCCAGGTATTTGACGAATTCCTTGACCCCGCCCTCGTAGAAGAGCTCAGCCGAGAGTTTCTCTGCCGGGCGCTCATCCTCCAGAATGATCCGTACGCCGGAGTTCAGGAAGGCCAGCTCGCGCAGGCGTTTTTCCAGGGTTTCAAACGAATATTCCAGGTTGGAGAACGTGTCGGTAGACGCCATGAACCGGACTTCGGTGCCGGTCTGGTCGCCGCAATCTCCCACCACTTCCAGATGCTTGACGGTATCGCCGCGTTCAAACCGGGCCACGTGTTCCTTGCCGTTGCGCCAGATGCGCAGTTCCAGCCAGTCGCTGAGCGCGTTCACAACTGACACACCCACTCCGTGCAGACCGCCCGACACCTTATAGGAGTTGCTGTCAAACTTGCCGCCCGCGTGCAGCTGGGTCATGATGACCTCGGCCGCCGACACGCCTTCCTCGGCATGAATATCCACCGGGATGCCGCGGCCGTTGTCGCTGACCGAGACGCTAGAATCGGCGTGGATCTTGACCGTTACGTGGTCGGCGTGGCCTGCCAGGGCCTCATCGATGCCGTTGTCCACAACCTCGTACACCATGTGATGCAGGCCCGAGCCGTCATCCGTGTCCCCGATATACATGCCGGGGCGCTTTCGGACGGCCTCCAACCCTTTGAGAACCTTGATGGAATCCGCGCCGTATTCTGCGGGGGCCTGCTCGTTTCCGGACATTCACATCTTCCTGTCTTAGCTTCGGGATTTTATACGAAACCTGACCGGGATTGTCACGCGCAAGCCCCCTTTTTTCATGGGTCTATCAGACGATTATGCGCCCAGCGCTCCAAGTTCCGCCGCAGTGCTGAGCCAGGCCGCGCGCTCCTCGCTGCTTGACCCTTGCAAAGCACCAAAATGGCAGGTCTCAGCCGGGTCAATTCCGACAAAATTCAGGATCTGGCGTTCCACCTGAACATGCGCGGCATTGTCGTAGTACTGCGCCATCAAATCGGGCGGCGTGTCTGACGCAACCAGGACCCGTCCCGACTTTCCTGCCAGAAGCGGCTTGGGCAGGCCATCGGTGACGATGCGGGGATCAAAGGTGCGACCTGGCAGCAGGATCCGGTCGAAAAGCCCCTTCAACTTGCCCGGCATGCCGCCCCACCACAGGGGAAAGGCAACGACCACATGGTCCGCCCATTCGAAATCCGAAAGCACCGCTTCGATTTGGGGTTCCGGCTTCTTTGCGCCGGTGAAACCAGCCTGTCCGAAATCCGCATCAAACTCCAGCTGTGACAGCTTGTGCATGCGCACATCATGACCGGCACCGTCAGCGGCAGACCCATAGCTATCGCAAAGCGCCCCGGTAAAGGTGTTGGAAGCCGGATGGCCGTTCAGAATCAGGATTTTCCGGGCAGACATTTCACTCTCCATTAGATAAGTTGACCGTGGTCACTTTATTGAATCAAAAATGACCGCGGTCAATTATAAAAATGACCACGGTCAAAAATACTCGTGAGGCTGAAAATGACACGTGCACCGCAGAAACGGCGGCTTGAAACCCGGGCGAAACTGCTGGAGGTGGCAGCGGCCATCGTGCAGGAGCAAGGCTACAGCGGATTGCGGGTTGAGGATGTGGTCGCCCGTGCCAGAGTGGCCAAGGGCACCCTGTTCTCGCATTTCAAGGACAAGGACGGGCTGCTGGCCGTGCTGATCGGGGATGAGGTCATGCGCCTGCTGGACGGGATGGAGGCGGGTGGCGCCCCCCAGGACGCGGCTGAGCTGACCGCCCGGCTGGCGCCGCATCTGGACTATGTCGGCCAGGACCGGGTGATCTTTGATTTGCTGCTGCGCTACTCCGGCACCACGGCAGCAGAGCCGGACGAAGTGGTCACCGCAGGCTTCCTCCGCCAGGTTGCCCTGCTGACCCGCTGGCTTCAGCTTCTGCAAGCAGCAGGCCGGATCCGCCGCGATCAGCCGCCGGAACTTCTGGCCGAAGGCATTCAGGCCTTCCTAAACCACGTCCTGGGTGTGTGGTTCTGCATGGAGCACGATGATGAAACGCCGCCTGCCAGGGCGCTTGAGCCCTATCTGCAGGCCTGGCTGCAGCCCGCCCCTTAGGTGAACGGGATCACCAGCCCGACGCAGATCAGCAGCCCGCCGGAGACCAGATTGATCCGCCGCCGGATCCGGGTGGAGGTCACCGCACGGCGCACGCGGTGCACCATCCCCGCCAGCGCTAGGTTGCCCAAAAGCGGCACCAGGAAGGACAGGGTGACAATCGCGGCAATGTCGCTCCAGGAAATGCCCGACAGGTCAAAGAATCCGGGCAGCACGCCCATGTAGAACAGGATCGCCTTGGGATTTCCGAGGATCACCGCGATACCGGCCATGAAACCGGCCCAGATGCCAGGGCGGGTCAGGGCCCGGTTTTCCTTGACCGCGTCGCCGGCATGGCGGATCAGCAGATACCCCATACCCAGGAACATCCCGCAGGCCACCCAGCGCAGCACGGTCATGATGCCCTCGAATTCCGAGACCACCCAGGACATACCCGCCACCGCGATCAGCGGCCAAAAGATGTCGCCGCAGGCGACGCCAACCGCCAGCGGCCAGGCCGCCGGGAACCCGCCGGAAACCGAGCGCGCCATCAGCGCCAGCCAGACCGGGCCAGGAGTCAGGAACAGGATCAGCAAGGCGCCGGCGTAGAGCGCCAGATCCCAAGGCGTCACGGTCATTTCTGGGAAACCTCCGACACGCCTTCGGCTTCCGACACTTCCAGCAACTGCGCCCGGCCACCCAGTTCCGCAAACAGCTCCGGGCCAGTGCCGGTCATCCAAGCCTGGGTGCCAAGCGCGCAGATCTCATCGTAAAGCGCTCCCCGGCGGCCTGCATCCAGATGCGCGGCTACCTCGTCCAGCAGCAGGATCGGCGGCGCGCCTTCGCGCTGCGCCAGCGCCCGCGCATTGGCCAGGATCAGCGACACCAGCAGTGCCTTTTGCTCACCGGTGGAGCAATCCCTGGCCGGGATGCCCTTGGCCCGATAGGTGCCAATAAGTTCGGTGCGGTGCGGCCCCACAAGCGTGCGCCCCGCGGCCAGATCGCGAAACCGGCTTTCCTCCAGCGCCTCTTTGAACTCCGCCTCCGTAGAGGGCATGCTGCCCTCTGACTGCATCAGCTCCAACTCCGCGGCGGGAAAGGCTGTCTCGGCATTAGTCTGCGCCTGCTGCAGCAAGTCCACCGCCTGCACCCGCGCAGCGTGGACCCGGTGACCGGCAGATGCCATCCGGTCCTCCAGCACCCGGTACCAGGCAGCATCGCGGATCTGCTCCTTCAGCAGCCGGTTGCGTTCGCGCATCGCTTTCTCATAGGCCAGCGAGGCCTCGGCATGGGCGGGTTCAAAGCTGAGCGCGATCCGGTCCAGAAATCGCCGCCGCCCCTCGGCGGCTTCGATCCAAAGCCGGTCCATGGCCGGGATCAGCCAGACCACCCGGGCCACCTGCCCCAGCGCCACCTGGCTGGCGGATTTGTTGTCTATCTTGACCTGGCGGGCATTGCCGCTTTCGGACCAGGTTTCCACCTCACAGGTCTGCGAAGGCGTCCGCAGCTCGCCCTTCAGCTTCCAGCCCAGCATCTCCGGCTGGCGCGCCATCTCCGCTGCGCTGGCCCGGCGCAGGCCGCGGCCGGGGGAGAACAGCGATACCGCTTCCAGGATGTTGGTCTTGCCCGCGCCGTTGTTTCCATAGATGGCCACCGGACGCCCGTCCAAACGCAATTCCGCCCGCATATGCGAGCGGAAATGGGACAGGGTCAAGGCAGTCAGGGCCAGCACGAGGCGCGCTCCCTATTCATCTTTTCAAATATACTCGCGTCCCGCTGCCCGGCAGGCGGCTTTGCCGCCGAAGGGGGAAGCGCCGTCAGGCGTGTCAGACCCGCATCGGCATCACGACGTAGACAGCGCTTTCATCGTTGCCTTCGCGCATCAGGGTCGGATCGCCGGAGGAGTTGAACATGAACACTGCATTTTCGCGGTCCACCTGGTTGGCGATCTCCAAGAGGTACTTGGCGTTGAAGCCGATCTCCAGCCGCTCGTCATTGTAGGCGACCGCCAGCTCTTCCTCGGCGGCGCCGCTGTCGGGCGCGTTCACCGACAGGATCAGCCGGTCCTCCTCCAGCTGCAGCTTCACCGCGCGGGAGCGTTCGGAGGAGACTGTGGCAACCCGGTCAACGGCTTGGGCAAACTCGGCTGCGTCCACCTCTAGGCGGCGGGTGTTGCCGGCCGGGATCACGCGGGTGTAGTCGGGGAAGGTTCCGTCGATCACCTTGGAGGTCAGGGTGATGTTCGGGGTGGCAAAGCGCACCTTGGTTTCCGAGACCGAGACCGCAATGTCCATGTCATCGTCGTCAAGCAGCTTGCGCAGCTCGCCCACGGTCTTGCGCGGCACGATCACACCGGGCATGTCCTCGGCTCCCAGCGGCAGCTCGGCATCGATGCGGGCCAAGCGGTGGCCGTCGGTTGCCACGGCGCGCAATGCCTTGCCGCCCTCAGCACCCATAGAGACGTGCAGGTAGACACCGTTCAGGTAATAGCGGGTCTCCTCGGTGGAGATTGCAAACTTCGACTTGTCGAACAGGCGGCGCAGCACCGCGGCCTTGGCGGCAAAGTTGGAGTGATACTCCGACGAGGCCATCACCGGAAAATCCTCGCGCGGCAGAGTCGCCAGCGAGAAGTTGGAGCGGCCGGCTTCAACGGTCAGGCGGCCGGTTGCGGCATCAGCGCTCAGGGTGACCAGCGCGCCGTCGGGCAGCTTGCGGACAATCTCGTGCAGGGTGGTGGCGGCCACGGTGGTGGCACCCGCGCGCTCCACCTGAGCGGGGGCCTTGTCAACCACCTCGATATCCAGATCGGTGGCGCGGAACTGGGCGCTGTCGCCCTCGGCTTCGATCAGCACATTCGCCAGGATCGGAATGGTGTTGCGGCGCTCGACCACAGACTGCGCCTGGGCCACGGCCTTGAGAAGCGTGCCGCGTTCGATGCTGATCTTCATGTCCCAAATCCTCTTCGTCAGGCCCCTGTCAGTGGCCGGGACAAGCAACCTACCTGTTTACCCCTGCCATACAAGGCTTTTTATGGATTTCTCCAAGGGATTTCCGGCGGGGTCAAGAGGCGGCGGGCGGCTGAACCTCGAAACCGGGGCAAACGTTGCAACCGAACCCGAAACTGCCCGCGCGGAGACAGCTATGAAAAACGCCCCGGCGGTACAGCCGGGGCGTGATACGGGCTGGTGAAAACACTGGAGAGGTGCTTAGGCCTTCACCCGCTCCGATTTCGGATCATACATCGGCTTCAGCGAAGCCTCGGCCTTCACCTTCACACCGCAGACGTCGATTTCGTAGGTGGAACCCAGCACATCTGCAGCACTTTCCCCCTCGCAGGGAACGTAGCCCATGCCGATGGCGGCGCCCAGCGTGTGGCCGTAGTTGCCGGAGCTGAGGTAGCCCACGTATTTGCCATCGCGGATGATCGGCTCATTGTGGAACAGCAGCGGCTCCGGCTCGGTCAGCTTGAACTGAAGCATGCGGTTCTTGGGGCCGCTCTCCTTGCGTTCCACCACGGCGGCCTTGCCGATGAAATCGTCCTTGCCGGTCGCGACTGCAAAGCCGAGGCCCGCGTCGATCACATTGTCCTCGCAGGTAATGTCATGGCCGAAGTGGCGGAAGCCCTTCTCGATCCGGCAGCTGTCCATCATGTGCATGCCGCAGAGCTTCAGCCCCATGTCCTGGCCCGCTTCCCACAGCGTTTCAAACGCGTGGCCCGCCATGTCGGCACCGACATAGATTTCCCAGCCAAGTTCACCCACGTAAGTCACCCGGTGCACACGGGCGAGGCCCATGCCCAGCTCGATCTCCTGCGCGGTGCCGAAGGGGTTCACCTCATTGGAGAAATCATTCGGCGACACTTTCTGCAGCAGCTCGCGGGCGTTCGGGCCCATTACCGCCAGCACGCCCTCGCCTGCAGTCACATCGGTGATCACCACGCGGTGGTCCCCCACGTGGCGCATCATCCAGATCTGGTCGGCCAGGCGGGTCGCCGCCGGGGTCACCACCAGGTAAGCAGTCTCAGACAGGCGGGTGACGGTCACATCCGCCTCAATCCCGCCACGGGAGTTCAGGAACTGAGTGTAGACGATCTTGCCTGCAGGTACAGAGACGTTGGCGCCGCAGATGTAGTTCAGGAACTTTTCCGCATCCGGGCCTTCGACGCGGATCTTTCCGAAGGAGGACATGTCGTACATGCCGACGTTTTCGCGAACCGCGCGGTGTTCGGCGGCAGAGTTTTCGAACCAGTTCTGGCGCTTCCAGCTGTACTGGTATTCGCGCTCCTGGCCCTCATTCGCAAACCAGTTGGCGCGCTCCCAGCCGCCTAGTTCACCGAATACTGCGCCCTGTTCCTTCAGGTGGTGATGGAACGGGGTACGGCGCACGCCGCGCGCGGTGGCCTTCTGGCGGTAGGGGAAGTGGTCCGCGTAAAGCAGGCCCAGGGTTTCTTTCGAGCGCTCGAAAAGATAGTGCTTATTGCCCTGGAAAGGGTGCATCCGGCTGATGTCCACGTCGCCGAGGTCAAACGGTTTCTGGCCGTCTTCCATCCACTGCGCCAGCGCCATGCCTGCGCCGCCGGCCGATTGGATGCCGATCGAGTTGAAGCCTGCTGCAACCCAGAAGTTGTCCATCTCCGGCGCCAGGCCCAAGTGATAGGCGTCATCCGGGGTAAAGGACTCGGGACCGTTGAAGAAGGTGTGGATCCCCGCCTCAGCCAGCATCGGCATACGGTTGCAGGCCGCTTCCAGGATCGGCTCGAAGTGGTCGAAATCCTCGGGCAGCTGGTCGAATTCGAAGCTGTCGGGGATACCGTTCATCGCCCAGGGTTTGGCGTTGGGCTCAAAGGCGCCCAGCAAGATCTTTCCGGCGTCTTCCTTGTAGTACGCGCATTCGTCCGGCACCCGCAGCACCGGCATCTGGGTCAGGCCTTCGATGCCTTCGGTCACGATGTAGAAGTGCTCGCAGGCGTGAAGCGGCACGTTGACGCCTGCCATACGGCCGACCTCATGGCCCCACATGCCGGCACAGTTCACCACCATGTCAGCTTCGATGTGGCCCTGGGACTGGCCGTCGTCGCTGACCCAGTCAACGCCGGTGACACGGCGGCCTTCCTTGGAGATGCCCGTGACCTTGATCCGCTCCTTAACCAGCGCGCCGCGCTGGCGGGCGCCCTTGGCCAGGGCCAGCGCGATGTTGGCCGGGTCGCCCTGCCCGTCCTTGGGCAGCCACACGCCGGCGGTCACGTCGCCCACGTTCAGGTGCTCGTAGCGGGCTTTGACTTCCTCGGGGGAGATTTCCTCAACCTCGACACCGAAGGCGCGCGCCATGGCGGCCTGGCGGAAGATCTCTTCCTTGCGCTCTTCGGTCAGGGCGACGGTGATCGAGCCGCAGCGTTTGAAGCCGGTGGCTACGCCGGTTTCCTCCTCCAGCGAACCGTAGAGTTCCTGGCTGTATTTCGCCAGCTTGGTCATGTTGGCGGTGGCGCGCAGCTGGGCGATCAGACCCGCGGCGTGCCAGGTGGTGCCGGAGGTCAGCTGCTTGCGCTCCAGCAGCACAACATCCTTCCAGCCGAGCTTGGTCAGGTGATAGGCCACCGAGCAGCCGATCACGCCGCCGCCGATAATCACCACGCGGGCCTTGTTGGGAAGATCGCTCATGTCATCGCTCCTGAATGAGAGTTTGCGCCTGATTATCACGAATAGGCGGCGCAAAATGCATCAAAAACGCCAGACTCGCGGGGCTATTCTCCGGCCTTGAGGATTTTTTCCGAGCTGTCCTCGCCCAGCCGCCGCCGTTTGCGCAGGGCAAAGGGAGTGATGCCGAAGAAGCTTTTGTAAAGACTGGAAAAACCGTTCGGAAAGCCGCAGGCAAGACCGATCTCGCGCACGCTCATGGTGGTGTTGAGCAACAGATTGTTGGCCTTGGAAAGGCGCATTTCCCGGTAGAAGCCGTTAGGGGTGGTGCCGAGGAAGGTTTTGAACTTGCGCTCCAGCGAGCGGGTGGAAATGCCAAGTTCATCAACGATTTCACCGATCGGCACCGGTTCTTCAATATTGTCCTGCATGATGCGAATGCAGTGGTCCAGATCACTGTCACCGGTGATGGTCGGCTTGGCGCCGGCAAATGGCTGCAGCGAGGAAAAATCGCGCACCTGCTCATGCAGCATAATGTTGGCCACGGTCATCTGCGCCGCGGCAGAGGTGAGCCGTCCGACCAACGCCAGCGCGATATCAACAGTGGAGCCCATGCCGGCACAGGTCACCACCAGCCCGTCCTCGCTGGCCAGCGCGTGGCTGGAATCGTTCAGCCCCATGCGTTCACGCAGCAGGGCAGAGTTTTCCCAGTGGGTCGTCAGCCGCCCGGAAGCCCCGCCCTGGTCGCGGATATAGCGGGCCGCGGCTTCTGCCAGCAGGTAGACCTTGATGCCGCGGCAAGTGTAGCTGGAAATCACCCGGCCTAGGCTGAGGCCCGGATGATCAGGGTCGGAGTTGCCAAGGAAAAAGGCAAAATCCGCGTCCGGTTTGACGGCAAAAGGTTCGGTATCCAGGCTGAGACCCGCACGGCAGCCGACCCGCCCTCCCTGCAGTGAACGAACGGTCCATTTGAACGGCGGCTGGGCCAGCACGCGGTTGGCGATCCGCAACACCTCCAGGATCGCCGACATCTCGATCAGGACAAAACCTTCAGTGACGATGATGTCGATGTTCCAGACCCGGGCCGGGTCCGCAGCTTTGAGTTTTTCCGGAACTGCCATGCTGATCCCCTCCCCTGGTCAGACGATGTGGTGCCCGGCCGCGCGCAGCTGCCGGGCCAGTTCGGCAATATGGTCCGGGCCGACTTCGCAGCAGCCGCCGACGATAGCGGCGCCTTGGGCAACCCAGCCCAAGACAAATTCCGCGTAGGCCTTGGGTCCCAGATCCTGACGCTGCTCCAGGGCGTCCACGGTGGGCGCGTCCTTCAGGAAGCCCTCCGAGATCCGGGTGAAACCGTTGGCATAGGCCCCGAACGGCTTGTCGAACGCCTTGACGATCTCCAAGCCGCTGCCGATGACCTCGGGCCTAGAGCAGTTGAGCAGCACCGCTTCCGGCTGAAATTCCTCAACCAGCGGCGCGAGGTCTGCCAGCGGTTCGCCGGAACGGAGCAGCGTGCCGTCATCATCGGAGACGGAAGCCGCCAGCCACACGGGCTTGCCCGTGCCGGCACAGCCGCGCAGCGCACCCCTGGCATGTTCGACCGAAGACACGGTTTCTATCAGGAACAGATCTGCCTGCGGCTCGGGCAGCTGAACAAGCTCCGCATAAACAGGTGCGGCCTCCTCATGCGGCGGGCATATGTCCGGACGGTAAGAGGCAATCAGCGGGCCAAGCGCAGCAGCAACACGGCCCGAGCCATGCGCATCTCGCGCTGCGGTAGCCTGTGCGGCAGCCTGGGCCAGCAGCACCTCGAAATGCTCTTCGATCCCGGCGCGGGCCAAACGGTCGCGCAGAACCGCATAGGTGTTCATGGTGGCAATTGTGGCGCCCGCAGAGAAGTAGTCGGCGTGAATGCGGCCGACGACGTCCGGCTTTTCGATCATCACGGAGGTTGACCATAGCGGTGTTGCCCGGTCCCCGGACCGTTTGACGACCTCTTGCCCGATCGATCCATCAAGGAGGACGATATCTGTCATGGCGCCTCCTGCGGGGGAATCAGGACCAGTTTGCCTGGAAACGCCTTGCTCATGAAATCTTCCTGCGCCCGGGCGATTTCCTGCAGGGGATAGGTTGCCGAGATCAGAGGACGGATTGCGCCGGAATTGATCAGCTCAACCAGTTCGGCAAAAACGGAACGGGGCGAGAAGGTGCAGCCGTGGATGGTAATGTCGCGCAGGTAGATTTCGCGCAGGTCTGCCGTGACAATCGGGCCGGCAATTGCGCCGGAGACCGCGTAATGCCCGCCAGGCCGCAAAGCCTGTATCAGCGCGGGCCAGGCCGGACCGCCAACCACGTCGATGACTGCGTCAAAACAGATTGGTTCCGGCGCTTCCTCGCGGCTGATGATGCCGCTTGCCCCCATAGCGGTCACCGCTTCCGACTTGGCGGGCGATGTCTGGCCAGTGACATGTGCGCCAAGATGGGCGGCCAGCTGCACCGCGGCCAGCCCGACCCCGCCGGATGCGCCGGTCACCAGCACCCGCTGGCCGGCAGAGACACCGGCACGGTGCAGCATGTTCCAGGCGGTTCCATATGCGCAGGGCATAGCCGCAATCTCGGTGTCCGACAGGGGGGAGGCGCTTACGTCGAACAGATCTGCCGCGTCAGTCAGGCAGTATTGCGCGAAAGCACCGTCAAGCTCTGACCCCAGGGCAACGAAGGCCACCGGGTTGTCAGGCTGCGGCCGGGGAATATTGATCTGGCTGGTAACCCGCTGCCCCACGCGGATAGCACCGGCGTCCGGGCCGGTCTGAACCACCACACCGCACAGGTCTCCGCCCTGAATCCGGGGAAAGCTCAAGGCGCCGCCCCAGCCGCCGACTTCTACGTCTGTGTCATCGCCAACGGCATCCGTGGCACCCGTCACATCTGACGAGTACCAGCCGATCCGGGTGTTGATGTCCGTGTTATTGACGCCTGCCGCCAGGACCTTGACCAGGACCTGCCCCGGTCCAGGGACCGGAACAGGAATATCTTCACGCCATTCGAGCGCATCCGGCCCGCCATGCTGGGTCAAACAGACGCCTTTCATCAACTGGGCCATCGCTGAAGCCTCCTGAATTAAGCGTGACGGGCCGACCCTAGCACATCAGGCGCGCAGGCGCTCGTTGGCCGGATCCCACAGCGGTTCGTCTTTCTGAACCACCGCACGGCACTTCTCGCCGTAGATCTCGATCTCCAGCTCGGTGCCAGGCTCGGCCAGATCGGTGCGCACCATGCCCAGCGCGATCGACTGGTTGACACGGTAGCCCCAGCCGCCGCTGGTGGTCTCGCCGACGATCTCGTCGCCGCTCCAGATGCAGGACAAATAAGGCGCATCCGCGTCGCCGGCTTCAACCGTCAGCGTAACAAAGGCCTTCTTCACGCCCTGTTGCTTTTCGCTCTGGATTGCAGCCTTGCCCGGGAAGTCCTGCGGCTTGTCCAGTTTCACGAAACGCTCCAGGCCGCCTTCGAGCAGCGAGTAATCGGTGCTCAAGTCGCCTTTCCATGCGCGATAGCCTTTTTCCAGGCGCAGCGAGTTCAGGGCATACATGCCGAACGGCTTGGCGCCGCCTGCAAGGATGGCCTCGTAGATGGCCGGCATGTCCTCGTTCAGCGCGTGGACTTCCCAGCCCAGCTCGCCGGCAAAGGACACGCGCACCAGGTGCGCGGGCTTGCCTGCCACGGTTGCCGCCTGATGGGTCAGCCAGCCTGCCTGCAAATCCGCATCCGAGATCGCGGCCAGCAGGTCGCGCGACTTGGGCCCGGTCACGATCAGGGTGTCGCGGGTGGTGGTGACGTCCTCGACCGACACGGTCGCGGGCATCGCGTTCACCAGGAGGTCACGGTCGTGCCATTGCGCTGTTGCGGCGGTGATCATCACGAAGTCGTCTTCGCCCAGACGCATGCAGGACATTTCGGTCAGGATGCGGCCGCGGCTGTCCGCGATATAGACCAAGTTGATCCGGCCAATCTTGGGCAGGCCGCCGGTGACCAGACCGCGCAGCGCCTCGGCTGCACCTTCGCCTTTGACCAGGAACCGCGAGAAGCCCGGCAGGTCAAGCACGCCAACGCCATCGCGGACGGCTTCGCACTCTTCCTTGATTCGCTGCTCCCATGGGCCCGAACGGCCCCAGGTGTGGGTCGATTCTTCCGAGGTATCGTCACCCGGCTGCGCGAACCAGTTGGCACGCTCCCAGCCGTTGTAGACACCCATCTGGCCGCCCAGTTCCTTGACCTTGGCATGCACCGGTGACAGTTTCTTGTCGCGCGCAGCGGGCCATTCGTGATGCGGGAAGTGCATGGCGTATTCGTTGCCGTAAACTTCCATGCCCTTTTTGTTGCAATAGTCTTGGTCGGTATAATCAGTGTAGCGGCGCGGATCGACGGCCCACATATCCCACTCGGTGAACCCATCGACGATCCACTCTGCCAGCACCTTGCCGGCGCCGCCGCCCTGGGCAATGCCGAAGGTAAAGCTGTGCGCTTCGAATGCGTTTTTCACACCCGGCATCGGGCCGATCATCGGCAGGCCGTCCGGCGCATAGGGGATCGGCCCGTTGATGACGCTGCCAACACCCGAGGTCGCCATCAGCGGCACACGCTCCATGGCATCGGTCACGATGTCTTCGATGCGGTCCAGATCGTCATTCCACAACTGGAACGAGAAGTCTTCCGGCATCGGGTCGTCCTCGGTCATCCACTCGCCCTTGCAGTTGGGCTCATAGGGGCCAAGGTTGAAACCGTTCTTTTCCTGGCGCAGGTAGTAGGACACATCCACGTCACGCAGAAGCGGCAGCTTGCCGCCATGCTCCTTTGACCAGGCTTCGACCTCGGGCACTTCCTCGGTCAGCAGATACTGGTGGCTCATGACCATCGCAGGCACCATGCGGCCGCCGTAGGGTTTGAACATCTCACCCACGCGCTGCGCATAATAACCAGCCGCGTTCACCACATAATCACAGGCAATATCGCCTTTTTCGGTGTGAACGGTCCAAGTGCCGTCCTCGTGCTGGGTCACGCCGGTCGCCGGGGTAAACCTCAGGATTTTCTGCCCCATGTCGCGCGCGCCCTTGGCAAATGCCTGGGTCAGCTGCGCCGGGTCGATGTCACCATCGGTCGGGTCATAAAGGACGCCTTCCAGATCGTGGGTTTCCAGGAAGGGATACCGCTCTTTCGCCTGCTCCGGGGTCCACATTTCCATCGGGATGCCCTGGTACAGGCCCATGGACATCGCGCGCTCGAATTCCTGCATCCGCTCTTTGCTGTGCGCCAGACGGATCGACCCCGAGACGTGATAGTTCATCGGATAATCGACTTCTTCAGCCAGGCGCGAATACAGCTCGGTCGAATAGCGCTGCATGTTCATGATCGCCCAGGAGGTCGAGAAGGTCGGTACGTTGCCGGCCGCGTGCCAGGTCGAACCGGCGGTCAGCTCGTTCTTTTCCAAGAGCACACAATCGGTCCAGCCTTTCTTGGCCAGATGATAAAGCGACGAGCAGCCGACGACGCCGCCGCCGATGATGACCACGCGGGCCTTGGTTGGAAAATCAGACATGTTCGCTCCCTAGTCTCAGTCCTCTTGCGGCACGCCGTCCGCGATTTCGTAGTAGTCGCCCTTGGAGGCGGTAAAGATATGCTTTTCGACGCTGAGACCGGTGTTCCCGTCGACAGCGCCCAAAGCAAAACTCGTGGTGTCCTCGCCCGTGCCCTTCCAGAACAGGAAGGAGCCGCAGCGCGGGCAACTGCCGCGCTTGGCCTGCGGCGTTGCCTCGAACCAGCTCACCGGGCCAGTGATTGTAAGGTCCTCATCGCGCACCTGGGCCGAGGCCCAGATTCCACCCGATTGCTTACGGCACTGGCTGCAGTGGCACATCGAGGCCCTCTGCGGTTGTGCCGCGGTTTCAAAGCGGACATCGCCGCAAAGGCAGGAACCCTTGATCATCATCCCCTCCTAGTAAACCGGCGGCGCGATCACCCAGACGGCCACGGCAGGCTCGTCGTAAGGGTTCGACCACTGATACGGCTCATGCTTGATCCGGAAGCTGTCGCCGGGACCGACGGTAAAGCTGCGGCCGCCGATCAGCAGGTCCAGCTTGCCCGAGATCATGTAGCCGACCTCCTGTGTCGGCCGGTTGGCCGGCGTCTGCATCCGCGAATTGGGCTGGAAGGTGGAGTGCACCATCTCGAAGTCGTCGGTCAGGTCAGGGGACAGAAGTTCTTCGATCAGCCCTTCCTCACCGGAGCCCATCGGGCGGCGGGAGCCAGCGCGCACGATATACCCATGTTCATCCGCCGGTGCGCCGGAGTGGGCAAACAGCATCGACATCGGTACCCCCAGCGCCTCTGCAATCTGGCGCAGGTCGGAGATCGAGGGCTCGGACATGTCCCGTTCAACCTGGCTCAGCCAGCCGACCGAGCGGTTCAGCATCGCGGCGATATCCGACAGAGTCAGCCCGCGCGCCTTGCGCAGGGCCCGGATGTCGGCCCCCAGTGTCGCTGCTGCCAGGGTCTGATCGTTCACAGCCCACCTCCCTGCTCGTGAAAAATTCCTCTCGTTTTTCACGATGCCCCGAGTTCGTGAAATTTCCAAGCATTTTTTCACGAGACAAGCGGATACCAATAAAAAACCCAGCGCCTTCAAGCGCCGGGCGGCTTCTTTCTGGTCAAAAACACCCTGGGGTGAGGCCGCGAGACCGAGGGGCAAAGCCCCTTGATTCACGAATCAGCTGCGGCTGAACACCTGACGCAGGATTGCTGCCAAGTGGTCTGCATCTTCCTGAGCGAAAGCATCCGGCTGATCGCTGTCGATATCAAAAACCCCGATCAGTTCCCCATTGCCGTTCCAGACAGGCAGCACCAGTTCCGAGCGCGTAGTCGACGCACAGGCGATATGGCCGGGAAAGGCGTCCACATCCGCGACCAGCTGTATCTCTCCGGTGCGTGCTGCCGCGCCGCAGACACCGCGGGAGAACGGGATCTGCAGGCAGCCATGGCCGCCCTGATAGGGGCCGATCTTCAGCAGCTCCGGCGCAACGGCGCGGTAAAAGCCGGTCCAGTCGAACCGGTCGTCAGCGTGATGCACCTCGCAGGCGACAGTGGCCATCAGCGCCACCTCATCCGTCTCGCCATCAGTCAGTGCCGCGATGGTCTTGGCAAGGGTTTCGTAATCGGCCCGCATGGGCAGCCCTCCTTCAACGTAACAGAGGGGGCTGTCTGCCCCCTCTTGACCTGCCGGTCAATTCACCCCCGAGTGTATTTTGCAAAGGTGAAGATCACACCCTCTCGATTGCGATCGCGGTGCCTTCGCCGCCGCCGATGCAGATGGCGGCGACGCCGCGCTTGAGGCCGCGCTTTTCCAATGCGTTCAGCAGGGTCACCATGATCCGCGCGCCGGAGGCGCCGATCGGGTGGCCCAGCGCGCAGGCGCCGCCGTTCACATTCACCCTGTCACGCGACAGGCCCATTTCGTGCATGAAGGCCATCGGCACCACGGCAAAGGCCTCATTGACCTCCCACAGGTCGACATCCTCGACCTTCCAGCCGATGTTCTTGAGCAACTTCTGCGCGGCCGGAACCGGCGCGGTGGTGAACCAGCCGGGCGCCTGCGCGTGGCTGGCATGACCCAGAATACGGGAGCGCACTGTCAGGCCCTGTGCCTCGGCAGCCTCGGCGGAGGCCATCACCAGCGCCGCGGCGCCATCCGATATGGAGGAGGCATTGGCGGCGGTCACGGTACCGTCCTTGCGGAACGCCGGCTTCAGCGTGGGGATCTTTTCCGGACGCGCCGATTTCGGCTGCTCATCCGCATCCGTCATCACCTCGCCCTTGCGGGTTTTCACGGTGACCGGGGCGATTTCCCCGTCAAAGGCACCGCTGTCCTGCGCTTCTAGCGCGTTCGACAGCGACTTCAGCGCATATTCATCCTGGGCTTCGCGTGTGAACTGGTACTTTTCGGCACAGTCCTCGGCAAAGGTGCCCATCAGTCGTCCCTTGTCATAGGCGTCTTCAAGCCCGTCCAGGAACATGTGGTCGATCACCTGGCCGTGGCCGATACGGGCGCCCCCGCGCATTTTCGGAAGCATATAGGGGGCATTGGTCATGCTCTCCATGCCGCCGGCGATCATGGTGTCCGCATGGCCCAGCGCGATCTGGTCGAAGGCGATCATCGCCGCCTTCATGCCGGAACCGCACATCTTGTTAAGCGTTGTGGCAGGCACATCTTCGCCCAGGCCCGCTGCAAAACCAGCCTGGCGCGCAGGAGCCTGCCCCTGCCCCGCCGGCAGAACGCAGCCCATCAGCACCTCATCCACAGTGGCAGTGCCAGCCCCTTCCAAAGCCGCCCGGATCGCCGCGCCGCCCAGTTCCGCAGCCGTCACCCCGTCATACATGCCCTGAAACCCGCCCATGGGCGTCCGGGCCGCTCCGGCGATAACAACATCTTTCATGCAATTTTCCTCCAATCGTCAAAAATATACCTACAGAAAAGTAAGCTTTGCGGTCTAGAGTGCTGCCTAATGACGTTACATCCCGGGGGACCAAAATGAGCCTGACGACCACCATGACGGACGGTGCACAGATCGTCAAAGTCAATGCCGAGCGCATTGATGCCGCCATGGCAATACAGTTCAAGGAAGACATGCGCACGGAAACCGAATCCGGACCGGAGCGGGTCATCCTGGACCTGTCCGAAGTGCAGTTCATCGATTCCAGCGGGCTTGGCGCGATTGTCGCGGCCATGAAGCAGCTTGGCGGAGGCCGCAAGCTGGATCTGGCCGGGCTGACTCCCATGGTGGAAAAGGTCTTCCGGCTGACCCGCATGGATACGATCTTTGACCTGTACAGTTCGCTAAGTGAAGCAACCGCCCCGGCCAGCGCGAATTCCTGAAAACGACGGCGCTGGCGGCGCAAAGCGAGAAATTGATGGTAAAAACCTTCGCCTGCTCGTTCACGGCCACGAATTTGGATGCCCGTTCCGGCATTTCATCCGTTGTGGCCCGGCTGCGGACTCTGGGAGTCCCGGCGGCCCGTGTGGATGAAGTGCAAATCGCCCTGACTGAGGCTGTAAACAACGTGGTCGAGCATGCCTATGCAGATGCGGCCCCGGGGGATGTCCGCATCAAAGCGGAGCTCTCTCCAGAACGGCTATGGATCAGCATCCAGGACGCTGGTGCGCCTTTTCCGAACGGACAGCTTCCCGAAGGCAAGCCTGCTGACGTCGACGTGCCTGTGAAAAACCTGCCCGAGGGCGGATTTGGCTGGTTCCTGATCCGGGAACTTGCAAGCCAGGTCCAGTATGAGCGTTCAGGGGGAAGCAATAATCTGTCGCTCTGTTTCGAAATCCAGGTCACCAGCCCGCCTGCCCAGGCCTGAGCCAGACCTTGCACTGGCGGAACGCCCGGCCGATTAAACGAAACTTTAACGTTTTGCCGCATTTGCGCCGCATTCCCGGCCCGCCCCAGCCAAATAGATATGCGAATCCTTACCTGTAGCTGAAACGAGCTTCCCCTGGTGCCGTGTATTCTTGCCCCCACCAGAACATGGCACCGGGGACATCTTCTTCAGCCCTTCCTTCCCAATTCTTTGCATTGACGCCCCGTTCCGGCGGGAGGGCAAGCAAATTGCATTGCCTTCCTGCACCCCGCGCCTAGGCTTAGCGCATCGACAAGGGAGGCAGGCTCATGCGGGATTTTCATTTGCCAGGGCGTTCGGCGGTTTTTGCCAGCAATGGCATGTGCGCCACCTCCCACCCTTTGGCGGCCAGCGTTGCGCTGGACATGCTGAAGCGCGGTGGCAATGCGATGGACGCAGCTTTGGCCGGGGCGGTCTTGCTGGGTATTTGCGAGCCGCAAATGACCGGGATCGGCGGCGATTGCTTCGTTCTTCATTCGCGGCCGGGGCAAGAAATTCAGGCATTGAACGGATCGGGCTGCGCCCCGGCGGCGGCCACTGCATCTGCCCTCAGAGCGCAAGGTCTGGAAGCGGTTCCGCCGGGAAGCGCGGATGCGGTCACAATCCCTTGCGCCATCGATGCTTTCTGCCGCACGGCGGAAACCGAAGGGCGACTTGGCCTGGATGTTCTGCTGCAGCCCGCCATCACCTACGCCGAAGAAGGCGTGCCAGTAGCGCCCCGCACGGCCTTTGACTGGCAGATCAACGCCGGAACCTTAAAGGGTGCAGCGCGCAGGCACTATCTGAAGGACGGCAAACCACTACGCTGCGGCGATGTGTTCCGCGCGCCAGGGCAGGCTGAAGTGCTGCGCCGGCTCGCAAAACATGGGCGCGAGGCGTTCTATTCCGGGGAAGTGGCGGAGGATATCGTTTCAGCGCTGTCGGCCATGGGCGGCTCGCACACGCTAGAGGACTTTGCCCGCGCCAACAGTCTTGCCACGCTGCCTGTTGAAGGCCAGTACAAGGAATCCTGTTTGGCAGAGCATCCGCCGAACGGCCAGGGGGCCACGGCGATCCTGCTGCTGAACATCCTCAAACACTTTGAACTTGCAGGATTGGACCCGCATGGCGCCGAACGGGCGCACATCGAGGCGGAGGCCGCCAAGCTGGCCTATGACGCGCGCAACCGGTTTCTGGCAGATCCTGATCATACTGCCCGGCTTGCACACATTCTGGCGCCTGAAACTGCTGCGCGTCTTGCCGCGCTGATCGACCCCAAGCGTGCCATGCCCACTGCCGCGCCACTGACCGAGGCAGTGCACAAGGACACAGTTTATATCACGGTGGTGGACAAGGACCGAATGGCGGTTTCACTGATCTATTCCATCTTCCACGGCTTTGGCTCAGGCATCGCGTCAGAGAAGTTTGGCATTCTTTTGCAGAACCGCGGCGCCGGTTTCACCCTGGAGGAAGGCCATCCGAACGAACTGGGGCCAGGCAAGCGCCCGATGCACACCATCATTCCGGCAATGCTGAAACAAAATGAAGAGGTCGTCATGCCCTTCGGCGTGATGGGCGGCGCATATCAGCCCACCGGACATGCCAGGCTGGTCTCGAACCTTCTGGATTTCGGGATGGACCTGCAAACCGCGATCGACGCGCCGCGCTGCTTTGCCGATAGCGGTGTGTTGAAAGTGGAGCGAGGCTATTCAGACGAAGTCCGCCAGCAACTGACGGAATTGGGGCATAAGGTGGAAATTCCGGACACCCCTTTGGGCGGTGCGCAAGCAATTCGCATTCATGCCTCAGGCGTTCTGGAAGGTGCAAGCGATCCGCGAAAAGACGGCAGTGCGCTGGGATACTGACGCCCGCGCTGCAAGCCAGTCAGATGGAATCCGGAGATCAGTTCAACTGATAGTGCAGCGCATAGGTGCCGCCGTCGAAATTACCGAACATTTCAGGCACATCCGGGTGCCCAACAGGCTCTCCCGAATAATCCGCAACCAAGTTTTGTTCGGAAACGTAAGCCACATAATAGCTTTGGTCATTCTCAGCCAGCAAGTGGTAGAACGGCTGGTCCTTGACGGGCCGGCTGTCTTCCGGGATCGCCTCATACCATTCCTCGGTATTTGAGAATTCCGGATCGACATCAAAGACGACGCCGCGGAAGGGATGCTTCCGGTGGCGGACGACCTGCCCAAGGTTATATTTTGCGCGTGTTCTCATCATGGTCTTAATGCCCCCGTTTAAACTAAATAGCGCGCGCGGCGGGGAAATGTCCAACTGTTGACGCAAATTTTAAGGGAAACAGACTGTGGATCTCACTTTGACAGTGCCATCGCCGTAGCAGGGCAGCGCCAAGGCAGCCGGACTGAAAGAGTAGCCCAGCGCCGGAGAGCATTTCCCGCGCGATGACCAGAAATACGGACGGTTTTGCCCGGAAATCTGAAGTTTTTCCGCCACTGCAACGGCAATCGCTTCTGGAAATTTGATTTCCTCGACCGCCACAATCCGCTAAAGTTGCCACAAAACAAACCCAATATTAAAAAGTGGGCAGAGGCAATGAGCAGACTCATCAGCGCCCTCGTTCTCCTCATGGCGGTTGCGTCTTGCGGAGGCGGGCACAAAGCGCCGCCGCGCAACCTGGATAATGCCTGCAGCATCATTCAGCAGCGTCCTGACTATCTGAAGGCCTTCCGCGCGACCCAGCGCCGCTGGGGGGTGCCGGTGCATGTTCAGATGGCAACGATCTATCACGAAAGCCGGTTCCGCGGCGATGCCCGCACACCGCATCAGTACCTGCTGGGCGTGATCCCGATCGGGCGCCAGTCAAGCGCCTATGGCTACAGCCAGGCGCTGGACGGCACTTGGGACGACTACCGCCACGACACCGGCCGCCGCCGTGCCAAGCGCGACCGGATCAGCGATGCCACCGATTTTATGGGCTGGTACATGCGCAAGAGCCTCGAGAAGAACGGCATTCCGCTTTATGACGCGCGCAACCAGTATCTCGCTTACCACGAGGGCCACTATGGTTATTCCCGCGGCAGCTACCGCTCGAAGGCCTGGCTGATGCGAGTTGCAGGCCAGGTCGAGGCGCGCGCGCAAACCTATCAGGCACAGCTGGCCACTTGCCGCAAGTTCCGCTGACCCTGTACAAGACTGGAAATATAGCACCTCTCCCCTAACATTCAGGGGGGAGGATACAGTGCATGGAACGCAGGCTTGCCGCCGTTTTGGTCGCCGACATGGCTGGTTACTCCCGGCTGATGGAAGCTGATGAAGAAGGCGTTCTAAGGCGCCAGAAGAGACACCGCCGGGAACTGATCGACCCGCAAATCTCAACCAACCGCGGCCACACCGTGAAAACCACTGGCGACGGCATGCTGGTGGAATTTGGATCTGCCCACGACGCAGTCCGCTGCGCGCTGGAAATCCAGAAGGATATGTCCAAACGCGAAGCAGACACGCAGGAACAAAGCCGCATCCGCTACCGCGTCGGGATCAATATCGGCGACGTGGTCTTTGACGGCGCGGATATCTTTGGCGACGGTGTCAACGTCGCCGCCCGCTTGGAAGGGCTGGCGGAACCCGGCGGCATCTGCATCTCCGGCATCGTGCACGAAACCGTCAGGGACCGGCTAGGCGAAAACTTCCGGGATATGGGATCGCAACGGGTCAAGAACATTTCCCGCCCGGTCCGGGTCTGGCAATGGGTCCCCGATGCCAGTCCCGAGCGCGCGCCACCGGAAGCTGCCCTGCAGCAAAGGGTCAGATACTGCATATCACCTGACGGAACCCATCTTGCCTATACCACGATCGGCAACGGGCCGCCGGTTCTAAAAGCGCCGAACTGGATCAACCACATCGAATACGAATGGCAAAGCCCGGTTTGGGGCCAGTTTCTGAACGAATTTGCCGGCAACTGCAGCTTGACCCGGTTTGATCAGCGCGGCAACGGGCTGTCGGATTGGGAGGTGGAGGAAATATCGGAAGACCGGATGATCGACGACATGGTTGCTGTTGCGGACGCAGCCGGGCTTGACCGGTTCGCCCTGTTCGGCATCAGCCAGGGGGCAGCATTTTCCATGCGGTTTGCCGCCATGCACCCAGAACGGGTGAAATGCCTGGTACTTCTGGGCGGTTACGTTCGCGGACGGCTGCGGCGCGGCGACCCGGAGGCAGACCGGTTTTATCAGATCGGCTACAACATGATCCGGGACGGCTGGGGATCCCCCGATTCCGTCTACCGGCATTTCTTTACAACGACTTACATTCCCGATGCCACTGCGGAGGAAGGGAACTCCTTTGACGAGTTGCAGCGACTGTCCACCAACACCGCGAACGCGCTGCGGATAATGGAGATGAATGCGAAGATCGACGTCACGGCCTACGCAGAGAGCGTCAAAGTTCCCGCCCTGGTTCTGCACTGCCGCGGCGACCGTGCGGTGCCAGTATCCGAAGGGCGGCTGGCGGCTCGGCTGATTCCCGGCGCCAGCTTTGTCGAGCTGCCCGGCAACAACCACGGCATGGTTGGCGGGCACCCCGGTTTCCAGGAGTTTTTCGACGAGGCAATGCCGTTCATCCACCGCCGCGCAGGGTAAGCGACCGCAGCCTGGTCAGCGGGAACGGCCGCTGGCGTTGAACAGGCTGGAGGACAGCTTCACCCCGGTTTCCATCGCCCCGAGAATGACGGTTGTCTTGCCGCCCGAACTGTCATGGATCACCCATTTGCGCAGCTCCACCGGGCTGCCGGTGAACATCATCTCAATGCTGCCATAGTCCGGGTTTTCAGGATCCTGTGCCCGCACAATGGTGGACGTGCCGTCAAAACTGTGGCCCACCACCATATTGGCACGGCCCAGGTCCACCTTGCGGTCGAGGATGATCGACAGCGGCGTCCGCTTCAACGGATAGGTCTCGGGCGGCTGGTTGGATTTCGGGTCGTGGATCACCACAGCCCCGCCGCCGGCCACCACCGTGCCGCCGCCGTTGCCGTCATACTCGAACCGCATCCGGCCAGGCCGGTGCATATACAGCTTGCCGGTGGAAAGGCTGCCGTCGTCGTTGATCTGCGTAAATGGCGACGAAGCCGTGGAAATCCCGTTCAGGTAACTGGAAATCTCATTGAGGCTCAGCCTCTCTGCCGCCCAGGAAGCAGGGGCGACGAGGGTCAGCGCTAGTGTGAGTGCAATCCGTTTCATGAGCTCAACATAGGCACGCTGTGGCAGATGTGAAGATGCCGGATCCGCAAGGACCCGGCATCGGCAGGTTTTTGTCAGCTCACTGTTCGGGAACCAGAATCTCCCGTTTACCCACATGGTTGGCGGCGGAAACAACGCCCTCTTCCTCCATCTGCTCAACCAGACGCGCGGCCTTGTTATAGCCGATCGCCAGCTTGCGCTGAATGTAGGAGGTGGAGCACTTGCGGTCCTTGATCACAATGGCGACGGCCTGATCATAGAGCGCATCCTCGCCATTGGTATTGCCGCCGGTGTTCAGCCCCAGCACCGCGTCGATATTGTCAGCCTTGTCCTCATCCGGGCCGTCCAGCACACTGCCCACATAATCCGGCGGGCCGAACTGCTTGAGGTGGTTGACCACTTCCTCGACCTCTTCATCCGAGCAGAACGGACCGTGGCAGCGGGTGATTTTGGCCCCCCCCGCCATATACAGCATGTCCCCCATGCCCAGCAGCTGCTCGGCACCCATCTCACCCAGGATGGTCCGGCTGTCGACCTTGGAGGTGACCTGGAAGGAGATCCGGGTCGGGAAGTTTGCCTTGATGGTGCCTGTGATCACGTCCACCGAGGGACGCTGGGTTGCCATGATCAGGTGGATGCCCGAGGCACGCGCCATCTGCGCCAGGCGCTGAATGCAGGCCTCGATCTCCTTGCCCGCAACCATCATCAGGTCGGCCATCTCGTCGACAATCACGACGATATAGGGCAGCGCCTTGGGTTCGAACTCTTCGGTCTCGAACACAGGCTCGCCGGTTTCGTCGTCAAACCCGGTCTGCACCGTGCGCGAGAACATCTCGCCCTTGGCCAAGGCTTCCTTCACGCGGCCGTTGTAGCCCGCGATGTTGCGCACGCCCATCTTGGACATCTTGCGGTAGCGGTCTTCCATTTCGCCCACCACCCATTTGAGCGCCACGACGGCCTTTTTCGGGTCGGTCACAACGGGTGAGAGCAGATGCGGAATGCCGTCATAGACCGAAAGTTCCAGCATCTTGGGGTCGATCATGATCAGGCGGCATTCATCCGGCGTCAGCTTGTAAAGCAGCGACAGGATCATGGTGTTGATCGCTACCGACTTACCGGAACCGGTGGTGCCGGCAATCAGCAGGTGAGGCATTTTGGCGAGGTTCGCGACCATGGCGTCGCCGCCGATGTCCTTACCCAGCGCCAGCGGCAACGCGTGGTTGCCGTCGCCGAAGTCGCGGGAGGACAGGATTTCGCGCAGAACCACTTTCTCACGCTTCTCATTCGGCAGTTCGATGCCGATCACGGTGCGGCCAGGTACGGTCGAAACCCGCGCCGACAGCGCAGACATGGACCGCGCGATGTCATCCGCCAAGCCGATCACGCGGGAGGCCTTGAGGCCTGGTGCGGGCTCCAGCTCATACATGGTGACGACGGGGCCCGGGCGAACCGAGACGATCTCGCCTTTCACGCCATAGTCGTCCAGCACCGTCTCCAGCATCCGGGCGTTTTCTTCCAGCGCCTCATCGCTCAGGTGGTGGCGTTCGATGCTGACCGGGTTGGTCAGCAGGTTCAGCGGCGGCAGTTCGAAATCGCTGTCACTGTCGTCGAAGGCCAGGTTGGGCTGGGCTTCCGCCTTGGCCCGCGCTGAGGGTTGCACCGGCTTGCGCGCCGGTTTCTCCACCACCGCCTTGCGCGGTTCTGCCACCGGCAGATCAACGGTCAGCCGCGGCCCGGGGGCCTTGGTCGCCTGGGCTGCATCCTGAACCGGCTCCGCCGCGTCTGGCAACGCTTCGGACGGCACGTGGTCCGGCGTCAGCATCCGGGGCGCGTCGTCGCCGAAGCCCGCGCGGGCGTCCCCTTCCTGCGCGTGTGCTTCCGGTGCGTTCGGAACAAAAGTCTCAGCCTCTGCCGCTTGCCAGGACAGCGGCGCCTCTTCCGGCACCGGCGGCACCGGCATTTGCGCAGCGGTCAGCGGCGGCTCGGCGGGCAGGCCGCCCTGTGCGGCAGCGGGATTGAAAATCAGCGGCGCGGGACGCTGGCCACGGCCCTTGGTCAGCGGCAGGTTCGGGTCCAGCTCCGGCGGTGTATCGGCGGCGCGGCGGATCCGTACAGCATTCGCGATCTTCTTGGATATCCGATCCTCGCCGCCCTCATCATCGGCAAAGGTCTCTTCTTCGTCCGCAAAATGAGTTTCAGCGGCATAAGCATCTTCATGTGCCGGTGCCGCGGGCGCAGCCCGGCGGATCAGCCCAGGCACACGCGACAGCAACCCGCCTTTGGCCGGCGTTTCAGGTTCTTCCAGATCAGCATCAGCCGCATAAACGTTTTCGGGATAGTCCTCGAACATCTCAGGGTCTGTAACAGCGCCAGCATAGAGGTCATCCTCCGCAGCATCCGCGCGTTCGGCGCGCTCCCTGCGGTAGGTCAGCGCCGCCTGCAGACCGCTGGAAGCACCGCGGCCCAGCAGCGCAGCTACGGCGCCATAGCCCAGGATCAGCCCGATCATCACCTTGTGCAGGCTTTTCTTCACCTCAGGCCAAGTGAAGCCCAGCACCACGCAGCCAAGCGCCAGCATGCCCGCAGCACTCAGCAGGGACATGATTTTGACCATGAAGTGCAGGCCAACCGGCAACAGCGCCAGCAGCGCGCCCAGGAAGGTGTAGCCAACCATGCCGCCGAGGCCGAAGTCATAGTTCTGCTGCCAGCTGGTGCTGGCGTTCAAAGTTTCCATATGCAGGGCCACCACCAGCAGCCACGGCACCGACAACAGCAGCGGCCAGACCACGCGGTCCTCGCCCCGGTGCAGCACAAACCTCAGGCCCCAAGCCGACAGGAACAGCGGCATTGCCCAGCTCGCCTTCCCGAACAGGGTGATCAAGATGAAGGAGACAGAGGCACCCGGGCGGCCCAACCAGTTCTGCACCGGGGCGTCGGTGGAAACCGTCCAATTCGGATCCTCAGGCGTGTATGAGCCAAGCATGGCCGCAACCATCAGCCCCACCAGGATCAGGGCAATCCCGATCAGTTCCTTGCCGCGCTTTTCAATAGCCGCCTGCATATTGCTGTCGAGCAGCGGATCGCGGCTGCGGGTTTGAAATGCCATGCCTACCTCAGTTCCGTTTCATTCGCCCCTGCCCCGCTGTTCACCGCAAGGTCACGGGCCTGTCCGTTCTTGGTTTTGGCTGCGCGGCCCCCAGCCAAGGGCCGCTCAGCAGATTCAGTAAAGGCAGCCGCGCAGCGTGCTCAGCGCCTTGCGGGTGTCCTCAGCCGGGGCGACCAGCGCCACCCGGATGTATGTCTCGCCCGGGTTCTGACCGATCGCGCCTTGCGCCAGATAGGCGCCGGGCAGCACCCGGACACCGGTCTCCTTCCACAGCTTCAGCGCGGCCTGCTCGCCATTGTCCACCGGAAGCCACAGGAAGAAGCCCGCTTCGGGCGCCATGTAGCCGTTGAGGCCGTCAAAGACCTCGTCTGCGATTTTGTATTTCTCCTGGTAAAGCGCGCGGTTCTCCGCCACATGCGCCTCATCCGCCCAGACGCTGGCCGCAGCGGCCTGCAGCGGTGCGGGCAAGGGCGCCCCGGAATAGGCACGCAACTGCTTGACCCGCTTGATGGTCTCCGGCCCGCCGGCAATCAGCCCGGAGCGCAGCCCCGGCAGATTCGACCGTTTCGAAAGTGAATTGAACAGCACCACTCTCTCGGGATCGGCGCCCAGTTCCTGCGCTACAGTCAGCGCGCCCACCGGCGCCGCGTCGCGGTAGATCTCGGAGTAGCATTCATCCGCGAAGATGCGGAAATCGTATTTTTCTGCCAGCTGAATCAGCCGGGTCCAGTATGCGCGCGAGGCCACGGCGCCCTGCGGGTTTGCGGGCGAACAGATATAGGCGACCGCCGTGCGGTTCAGCACCTCTTCCGGCAGGTTTCCATAGTCCGGCAGATGTCCGGTCGCTGCTGTCGCGGGGACAAACACAGGTTCTGCCCCGACAGAAATCGTCGCCACCATATAGACTTGGTAGAAGGGGTTCGGGATCAGCACCACCGGCTTTTGCCCGCTCTTCTGCTCCGGGCACAGCGCCATCGCGGCATTGTAGAGCCCCTCGCGGGTGCCGTTCAGCGCCATGATCTGGGTTTCAGGGTCCACGGTCACACCATAGCGGCGGCGGATCCAGTCTGAGATAGCCCCGCGCAGTTCCGGCGTGCCGTCGTTGTTGGGGTACTGGTTAAACCCGGCCGCATTTTCGGCGATGACATCGGTGACCCAGGCCGGAAACGCATGTTTCGGTTCGCCAATGGTCATATGCACCACATCCCCGCCGGGGGTGTGATGGTCCAACAGCGCCCTCAGGCGCGGAAACGCATAGGCTGGCAGGTTCGAAAACCGCTCAGGAAAATCCATGTCTTATGCCTCAGTCACGGGATCATTGGCGCCCCGTTTGCGCCTCAGGTTACAGATGGCGGGCGGATGCGTCCACCCGGTGAGTGGCCCGCTGGGCCGAATGTGGCTTTCAGGCCAAGGCCGCCTCGATCGCGGTACCGGTGCGCAGCAAGGCTTCCTCGCAGTCCGGCTGCCCCAGCACCTGCAGCCCGCAGCTGGGCGTGCCGGTGGGCAGTGACAGCGCGCAAAGGCCCATCAGATTGCCGACCCGCGTGTTGCGCAGTGCCAGCAGATTGGACTGCACGTAGAAGTCATGATCGCTTTGCAGCCGCTCCAGGTTCGGCGGCAGGTTCGGCGAGGCCGGGGTGAGCACCGCATCAAAGCCTGCCACGGCCTGATCCCAAGCCATCCGGCACTGCTCCAGCTTGGCCCAGGCCGCGACGTAATCCGGGCCGCTGAACTGCGCGCCGGTGCGGAAACGTTCCAGGATTTCAGCATACATCAGCTGCGGCGAGGCCTCGATCACGTCTTTCCACAGCCCATAGGCTTCGGTGGTGTAGAGAATCGGGCTAAGGCCCATGGCCTCTTCCAGCTCCGCCACCTCCAGCGGCACAATCTCTGCCCCGGCGTTTTTCAACCTCTCCAGCGTCTCCCGGTAGGCCGCCGCAATTTTCGGGTCCAGATCATCGTGCACGACATTTTGCAGATCGGCAAACCGGCGGCCTCTGAGAGTGGCGGGATTGCGCAGATCGGGGCCTGAGGTTCCCTCCAGCAGCCCCAACAGCAGTCCCGCATCCTCCACCGAGCGGGCCAGCGGGCCGATGGTGTCGAACTTCAGGCACAGCGGCACCACGCCTTCAAGGGTGATCCTGCCCGATGTGGTCTTGAGCCCCACCAGGTCGTTCCAGGCAGACGGAATTCGGACCGAACCGCCTGTGTCAGAGCCGATTCCAGCCGCCGCCAAGCCAAAAGCCACGGATGCAGCGGCGCCGGAGGAAGAGCCGCCCGGCGCTGCGCCCTGGTCATTCACGCAGGGCGGCGTTTCCTTGATCGGGTTGAAGCCCAGGCCGGAAAACGCCAGCTCGCTCATGTGGGTTTTGCCCAAGCAGACGGTGCCCATGAAGGTTGCGTTGCACAGCACAGCCGCATCTTGATCCGGCACTCGCCCCTTGAGCAGGTCAGAGCCGGATTCGGTCGCGGTGCCTGCGCTGTCGAAAAGGTCCTTCCAGCTGATCGGAACCCCGTCCAGCAGCGAACGTCGCAGACCGAGCTCGGCACGCTGCCGGGCTGCTTCCGCCTCCGCCAGCGCCCGGTCATGAGTCACCTGCGTGTAGATCCGGTCTTTCAGGGGATGCGCGTCGATGGCGTCCAGATAGCAGCGGGTCAGCGCCACCGGTCCGATTTCACCGGCCTCAATCCCGCGTCCCAGATCGGCGGCCGTCATCGTCAGCCATTCTTGCATCAGCATCTCTCCCCTTGGCAGTTGCCGGTGACGGTAGCGGCAGCAGGACGCAGGCACAATCCCGCGCTTCCTGCATGGACAATCCCGCCAGCAGGCGCATATTGCGGGGCATGAAAAATGCGTCCGATATCCTGATCGTAGGCGGCGGGCTGAATGGTCCGGCCCTGGCCCTGGCCCTGGCTCAGACCGGCCACAGCGTTACCGTCATCGACTCGCTGACTCCAGACAAACTGGCGGACGAGGGGTTCGACGGCCGCGGCTATGCGCTGGCGCTGGCCTCGCAGCGGCTGCTGCAGCAGACCGGCGTCTGGCAGCATGTCGGGGACAACGCGCAACCCATGCTGGAGATCAAGGTGACGGACGGCCACGCGGGCCACGGCCCCTCGCCCTTCTTCATCCATTTCGACCATGCCGAGCTGGAAGAAGGCCCTATGGGGTACATGGTCGAGGACCGCTTCCTGCGCCGCGCCTTCCTGCAAGCGATGGAGGATGCGCCGGGCATTACCCTGGTGTCAGGCCGCACCGTGACCGCACAGGCCCCGGATCAGACTGGCGTGACCGTCACGCTGGACGACGGCGGAGAACTGCGCGGTCAGGTGCTGGTCGGCTCCGACGGGCGCCGCAGCGGCACCGCCCAGCGGGCGGGCATAAAGAGGACCGGCTGGGATTACGGCCAGACTGCGCTGGTCTGCGCCATTGATCACGAGAAGCCGCATCACGGCATCGCGCATCAGTTCTTCATGCCGCCCGGGCCGCTGGCAATCCTGCCGCTGCCGGGCAACAGGTCGTCGATTGTGTGGAGCGAACGAACCGAGACCGCCAAGGCCATACACGCCCTGGATGACGCTGAATACATCCAGGCGCTGCGTCCGCGGTTCGGCAATTTCCTGGGGGAGATTTACCTGGCCGGGAAACGTTTCACCTATCCGCTGAACCTGACCATCGCCAACAGCTTCATTGGCGACCGCATGGCGCTGGTCGGTGATGCCGCGCATGGGATGCATCCGATCGCGGGCCAAGGCTTGAATGCCGGCCTCCGCGATGTTGGCGCGCTGGCAGAAGTGATCACCGAGGCCACCCGGCGCGGCGAAGATATCGGCTCACCCCTGGTGATGGAGCGTTACCAGCAATGGCGCCGTTTCGACACCGCTTCTCTGGCTGCGGCAACTGACGTGTTCAACCGGCTGTTTTCCAATGACAACCCGCTGCTGCGCTTGGGCCGCGACATTGGCATGGGGATTGCCGGTGCCGTTCCCAGCCTGCGCCGCGGCTTTGTGCGCGAGGCGGCAGGCCTGACCGGCGACCTGCCAAGGCTGCTGAAAGGGCGGGCAATCTAGGGATAAAGGCGCCGCTGTCCGGATCAGTCCAGCTCGCGTGCCTCATCCACCAGCATCACCGGGATGCCATTGCGGATCGGGAAGGCCAGATTGGCCGCGCGCGAAACCAGTTCCTGCGTCTGGGCATCATATTCCAGCACCGTCTGGGTCAGCGGGCAAACCAGTGCTTCCAGCATCCGCCGGTCAAAGGCTGGCGCCTGTGTCTCAGTCATTGCAGGGTTTCCTCCTGAGAGCCGCCGCGCAGGGCAAACTCGATCAAAGTGACAAGCGTTTCCCGTCTTGTGGCAAGGCAGGGCGCCTCAAGCAAGGCCTGTTTGTCCTCGGGATCGAATTCCAGCAGCATCGCCAAAGAGTTGATTAGCAGTTCGTCGTCCGCCTCTTTCAGCGCCTCCCAGTCGGTTGACAGGCTGCGCGCGGAAAAGAAGCGCTCCAGCAGATCCAGGAAAGAAGGGCGATCCAGGGTTTCGTCCGCTTCGCAGCGGCCCAGATCCCTTTCAAACCCCGCCCAGCTGACATCACAGCGCCGGTAAGGCGTGAACCCATTAGCCTCGCGGGTGATCCGGAAGCGGGACACGCCTGACAACGTGATGAGGTACCGGCCGTCCTCGGTTTCGGAAAACTGGGTGACACGCCCAGCGCAGCCAATGCTGTGCAGGTCCTCTCCATTGCCATGCGGTGCCGGGCAGGGCTGCACCATGCCGATCAGGCGCTGGCGTGTTTTCAATGTGTCCTCAAGCATTTGCAGATAGCGCGGCTCAAAGATATGCAGCGGCAGGCGCGACCGGGGCAGCAGTAAAGCCCCGGGCAAGGGAAACACGGCAATCGTGTCCGGCAGATCGGCAGGCTGGATCATGGGACAGAGTGTAGTGCTGCCACGGTCCTAGGCAAATATCATCGAGCTGAGTTTGCGGCGTCCGTTCAGAACCACCGGGTCATTCGGTTTCAGCGCGTCGAAGATGGTGAACAGCTGAGTTTTGGCGGCGCCGTCGTTCCATTCCCGGTCGCGGCGGAACAGCTCCAGCAATTCACTCACCGCGGCCTCAGCCTCGCCGGCCGCGTGCAGTGCCTGCGCCAAGTCGAAACGGGCCTGGTGATCATCCGGGCTGGCGTCCACTGCGGCGCGCAGCTCTGCCACCGGACCGGCATTCTCCGCCTGCCGCGCGAGGGCGATCTGTGCGTGAACTGCTTCGATCTCTGCCGCGCTGGAAATCTCCGCTGGCGCGCCATTCAGAACTGCCTCGGCTTGGTCCAAATCGCCAAGCGCGACATGAGCCCGGGCAAGCCCGCCATAGGCGGCGGCATTCTTGTCATCCTCGCCCAGGATCGCGGCGAAGGTCTGGGCCGCGTCAGCAACTGCGCCCTCGGCCAGCATCTGCTCTGCCGCTTCCAGCGCCTCTCCCAGGCCGCCATCGGCAGTGCCGCCTGCCGCTTCGATCACCTTCTTCACGAAGGCATCGATTTCCGATGCAGGCAGGGCGCCCTGGAACATGTCGACCGGACGCCCCTGCACAAAGGCCACAACAGTCGGAATCGACTGAAGCGGCAAGCCCTGCTGGGCCAGCGCCTGCGCCAAGCGCTGGTTTTCATCCACGTTGATCTTGGCCATTGTGGCCGCGCCCTTGGCCTTGGTGACAGCCGCCTCCAGCATCGGACCCAAGGTCTTGCACGGGCCGCACCAGGGCGCCCAGAAGTCCACGATTACCGGCGCCTTCATGGATGCATCGACAACATCTTGCATGAAGGTGGCTTCGGTCACGTCTTTGATCAGATCATCCGCCGGTGCGGAACTGCCAAGAATTTCACTCATCAGATTGTTCTCCGTTAGGAACTTGCCCCCTATATGGAATCCTGCGCGCTGGAAACCAAGAGAGGAGTTTGCTAATGGCCCGCCACCGGTTCGATCTCTTCGCTGCGTCAGAGCGGCTGATGAGGATGGATGACGCCGCCTGGGCGCGGCACGCAAACCCGTGGAGCGTATTCAGCCGGATGTCGGTGCTGCCGCTGATGACCCTGGCCATCTGGTCAAGAGTCTGGCTGGGCTGGGGCGGCCTGCTGCCGGTTCTGCTGGTGCTGGCATGGACCTGGTGGAACCCGCGCGCCTTTGCGCCGCCTGCCAGCACGGACAACTGGGCCTCGCGCGGCACGTTTGGAGAAAGGGTATTTCTGAACCGGGCGCAGGTTCCTATTCCCCGGCATCACGAGCAATGGGCAAAGGGTCTCGCCTGGGTCTCGGCCGTTGGTGTGATTCCCTGGGTTCACGGTCTGTGGGCATTGAACCCGGGGACCACACTGGCGGGGCTCATACTGATGATCGGCGGCAAACTGTGGTTCGTCGACCGGATGGCCTGGCTTTATCAGGACATGAAGGACAAACACCCCAGCTACGCCGGCTGGCTGCGCTGACGCGCGGAGTGTTGCGCGGCAGCGCAGTGCCATGCCCAACTGAGCAAGAACATCCGGTGGATTTTCAAGATCAGGAGGGAGCGCTCCGTCTTCAGTTAAAGATCAAAGGTCGCGAACACCGGCGCGTGGTCGCTGGGCTTTTCCCAGCCGCGGGCATCGCGAAGGATTCGGCTGGAGTGGGCCGCATTCCTGATATCAGGCGTTGCCCAGACATGATCCAGGCGGCGCCCCTTGTCGGCGGCATCCCAATCTTTGGCCCGATAGCTCCACCAGCTGTAAAGGCGGCCCTCCGGGATATCGGTGCGGGTCACATCGGACCAGTTGCCCGCCTCCATCACCTCCGCGAAATGCTCTACCTCAACCGGCGTATGGCTGACGACCTTCAGCAGTTTCTTGTGATCCCACACGTCGTCTTCGCGCGGTGCAATATTGAGATCGCCGACCAGGATAGACTTCTCCTGCTTTTCTGCATGGAACCAGTCGCGCATGTCCGTCAGGTAATCCAGTTTCTGGCCGAATTTCTCGTTCTGCTCCCGGTCCGGCACATCCCCGCCCGCAGGCACATAAAAATTGTGTATAACCACCCCGTTCTCCAGCCGCCCCGCGACGTGGCGGGCGTGACCGAGCCCGGCAAAATCCTTGTCGCCAACATCTTCGATCGGCAGCCGCGACAGGATCGCAACGCCATTGTAACCCTTCTGGCCGCGGGCAATCATGTGCGTGTAACCCAGCGCCGCAAAACCCTCCATCGGGATCTTCTCCACCGGGCTCTTGCACTCCTGCAGGCACAGCACATCCGGCCCTTCCTCCTGCAAGAGCTTCTGCACGATCGGCTCTCGCAGGCGAACAGAGTTGATGTTCCAGGTGGCAAGGGTAAATGGCATCGCGCGCCTCGTCGTGTAATCCAGGTTCGGCGGCGATACTGCCTGCGTGGGCCAGAAAGTGCCAGAGACGTTTTCGCGTGTGCGCGTGCCGGGTGAACAAACGGGGAAAAAAGGCCGGGCACTCAGCCCGGCCAAGTCCAACAGGGAGGTGCATATCGTAACCCGGATATGCGCGGGTTCAGGGTTATTCTAAAGATGAACCTCAGGTCCCTCTTTGATCTGGCTCAACGCCATCTGCATCAGGCGACCAGCCTGTACCCACCCGATTCCGTCACCAGCAGGCGCGCATTTGAAGGATCGGGTTCGATTTTTTGCCGCAAGCGGTAGATGTGGGTTTCCAGCGTGTGGGTGGTTACCCCAGCGTTATAACCCCAGACCTCATGGAGCAGCACATCGCGCGGCACCACACCGTCGCTGGACCGATACAGGAACTTGAGGATATTGGTTTCTTTCTCTGTCAGCCGGATCTTGCGCTCATCTTCGGTAATCAGCAATTTCATTGAGGGTTTGAACGTATAGGGGCCAAGCGCAAAGACGGCATCCTCTGATTGCTCGTGCTGCCGAAGCTGGGCACGGATTCTGGCCAGAAGCACCGGAAACTTGAAAGGCTTGGAGACATAGTCATTCGCACCGGCATCCAGACCCAGGATCGTGTCCGCATCGGTATCGTGGCCGGTCAGCATCAAAATCGGCGCCTTTACCCCCTGCTTACGCATCAGACGGCACAATTCGCGCCCGTCGGTATCAGGCAGGCCGACGTCCAGGATGATCAGGTCATACAGGGCCTCCTTGGCGCGCTCCATCGCGCTTTGACCATTCTCTGCCTCGAACACGTCGAAGTCCTCGGTCATCACCAGTTGCTCGCTCAAGGCCTCGCGCAGGTCCTCGTCGTCATCAACCAGCAGAATTTTCTTCAGTTGCGCCATCGGCTAACCCTCCTGTTCTCCTGACCACACATGCGTATCCCTTGCGCTCGCGGCAAGATTTGCTGCAAAACTCTCACGCCGACGTGTCCATGGCATGGAAATTGTTTCACATCCGTTGCATTAAGGCGTAAAGACAGCAAGCTTTGTTACAAAATAACATCGGATGCAGTGCATGAGCCTGATGCCCACCATGATCGAACTTCTGGCCCGCGCCCGGGTCGATCTGCGTATGGGCCTGCCGGTTGTGCTGACCTGCGGAGATGAAGCGGCGCTGGCAATAGCTGTGGAGGCGCTGACTGAAACCCGTCTTTCGGACATGCGGTCACTGGGACCGTTGTCTCTGGCACTGACGGCCCGCCGCGCGGAAACGCTGAAGGCGCGGGTATATGATGAAGATACCGCCCGTGTAGCAGTTCCTGATTTCGAAGAACTGAACTGGATTAAAGCCCTGGCGGATCCGGCAGATGATTTGAACACACCGATGAAGGGCCCGCTGTCCAGCATGCGCGGCGGCAGTGCGGACCTCCACAGGCTTGCCATTGCGCTGGTAAAGTCCGCCCGCATGCTGCCCTCTGCAGTACTTGTCCCTGTCAGCGATCCATCTGCATTTGCTGCATCCCACGGCCTGACCCTCATTTCGCGTGGCGCAGCTGAACCTCTGCTGAGTGAAAGTTCGCCGCTGCATCCGGTTGCAGCCGCGCGCCTGCCGATGACGGCCGCCGAAGCCGGCCGGCTCCACATTTACCGCCCTGAAGATGGCGCAGAAGAGCACTATGCGGTTGAAATCGGCCGCCCTGACCGCAGCAAGCCGGTGCTCGCCCGGTTGCATTCCGCCTGCTTCACTGGTGACGTTCTGGGTTCGCTCAAATGCGACTGCGGCCCGCAGTTGCAGGGCGCGCTGGCGCAGATGGGGGCAGAGGGGGCAGGCGTTCTTCTGTACCTCAACCAGGAGGGGCGCGGCATCGGCCTTGCCAACAAGATGCGGGCCTATTCGCTGCAGGACCAGGGCTTTGACACGGTGGAAGCCAACCACCGGCTGGGGTTTGAGGATGACGAGCGGGATTTCCGCTTGGGCGCGGCGATCCTGCAGAAAATGGGCTTTTCGCAGGTGAGGCTGATGACCAATAACCCCAACAAGATCGCGATGATGGAGAAGACCGGCATCCAGGTGGCTGAAAGGGTCCCGCTCAAAGTGGGTGAAAATACCCACAACCAGCATTACCTGGCCACCAAGGCCCGAAAGTCCGGGCACATACTGTGATCACGCCCTCGGATCTGGTCCTGACCCCGGCAGGTGTCCGGTTTACGGGCCGCCTGCTGCCCTGCACCATCGGAACAGGCGGGCTGTCCAGCGATAAGCGTGAAGGTGATGGAGCCACCCCGGTTGGCATTCACCGTATTGCAGGGATGCTCTACCGGCCGGACCGCCTGCCCCGCCCGGCGGCTTGGGCTGAGCCAATCGGCCCACGGGACCTCTGGTCGGATGATGCAAGCCACAACAGCTACAACCATCGCGTTCGGGCACCTTATGGGTTTAGCCATGAAAGGCTGCGCCGCGCAGACCCGCTTTATGACCTTGTGCTGATCACTGACTGGAATTGGCCCAACGCCACTCCCGGCAAGGGGTCCGCCATTTTCATCCACCAGTGGCGCCGTCCGGGCTATCCCACCGAAGGCTGCATTGCCTTCTCCAGGTCAGACCTGCATTGGCTCGCTGCCCGGGTGCAAATTGGCACGCGGGTCATTGTTCCCGAACTGGCTGCTGCCTGAGGCCAGCAAGACTTTTTGAAAAGTCTTGGCAAAAGATTTCCAAAACTTTTGCGCCTCAGTACGTGCGGTCGCCGAAAATTGCCGATCCGACCCGCACGTGCGTCGCGCCAAGGGCAATCGCTTTCTCAAAATCCCCACTCATCCCCATGGACAGGCCTTGCAAATCATTCCGCTCGGCGATCTTGGCCAGCAGCGCGAAATGCAAGCTCGGTTCCTCATCCACCGGCGGGATGCACATCAGGCCCTTCACAGGCAGTTCCAGCTTTCTGCACTCGGCTATGAAGGCATCCGCGTCAGACGGCATCACACCTGCCTTTTGCTCTTCTTCACCGGTGTTCACCTGCACAAACAACTCCGGGCATTTCCCCAGCTCCTGCGCCAGCCGGGCGATCGTATTGGCCAGCTTGGGCCGGTCCACCGAATGGATGCTGTTGAACAGCTCCATTGCCTGGCGCGTCTTGTTGGTTTGCAAGGGGCCGATCAGGTGCAAGTCAATGCCGTCAAACTGCTCAGCGAAACCAGGCCATTTGCCTGCCGCCTCCTGAACCTTATTCTCGCCAAAGCAGCGGTGGCCCTCCTGAAGCACCGCCTGAACACGTTCGTTCGGCTGCACCTTGGACACCGCAATCAGCTGCACGCTGCCCGGTTCGCGGCCGGCCTGCGCTTCAGCCTTGGCAATCCTGGATTTGATCTCTTCAAGCGGCATGGGTCCGGCCTCATCACTGTTTGGCCGCAAAAAACACTGTTTGCCGGGAAATGTTAAGGGGCAAAAGAAAAGGGCGGGCCCCGAAGGAACCCGCCCTGAAAGCCACGCTAGGCGTGCTTCAGCTTAGAAGCTGAAGTGCAGACCTGCTTGGATCGAGTTTTCGTCGCTGTCTGCGTGCGAGCTCACAGCACCAGCAACGAAGGTCACGCCGCCGCCCAGGTCGTACTCGTAGTTGATGCCGAAGGCGGTGCCGTCACGGCCAGCTGCGGTGTTCTGATCAGCAGAGTTCACCCATGCAACAATGGTCGAAGCCGCGCCCAGTTCCACGTCACCAGCCAGGGTGACGGAGTCGCTTGCGTCGGTGGTGCCGTAGGACAGAGTTGCACCGAACTGACCGAAGTCGCCGCCGACTGCAAAGAAGCCCAGCTCGTCGTTAGCAGTCACGTTCGAGTCCTGGTACGCACCAGTCACGAAGTAGTCGCCGAAGGAGTAGCTCAGCATGATTGCGGTGCGCTCTTCGCCGTTTGCGTCCTCAGAAGCAACAGTACCGTTCTGCTGCGAGTAGGAGATGTGACCGGTGAAGCCGCCTGCGGAGTAGATGGCTTCAACACCGTTGCGGCCGTTGCCCGCGGAGGTGAAGGTGTCCCAGTTAAAGCCATTGCCGATGGCCAGGGAGTTAAAGCCCATGCCGTCGATGCCGGTACCAACCGAGGTGGTGTTCAGGTACAGGCCCGGTGCGGAGTCAATCGCGCCCCAGATGTTACCAACGTTCACACGCAGGCCGCCGTATGCGACGTGGAACTGCGGTGCGGACCAAACTGCGGTGCCGGCGACGCCATCACGGCTTTCGGCCTGGGCACGGATACGGCCGCCAACGGTCACGCCGCCGTCGGTTTCGGTCGACGCGTCAAAGGTCAGACGGAAACGGCTGGTGATGTTGGTTGCCGAAGTGTTGTCCAGGTTACCGGCAACGTCGTTTGCTTCGTTCCAGTCCAGACCAAAGCGGCCATAGCCGGAGATCTTGACTTCTGCCGCGGCCATGCCTGCGGTGGCGATCAGCGCGGTGGTCGCGAAGAGAACCTTTTTCATGTTTTTCCCTCGGTTTTCTATTCCTCAGCCCAAACCGGGGAATCCGGCGTGGGTATGCCAAGGGGTTTCGCTCTTTCACCCCCGTTTTGGCAAGACTTGGGAAAGTCAGGTGAACCGATGCGGTCTTGGATGGTGCAGCTTTGCCACAGTCCGATCGGTAGGGGCACCCGAAACACGTCTGATATGCCCGCTATATAGTCCAGTCTCTCCGGAAATGGCTCATAGGGGCAGAGTCATAGAAGCCAAAGCCCTTGCTCCGCCAGCGCGGCTTGCGTTAGGTGTTCGCGCAGAAAATGGCTCCGGGAGCGGTTATGAAATACGGAAAGACTCTGCGGGTAACAGTGATCGGCGCGATATGTCTCAGCCTTGCGGCTTGCGGCGGCCGGGGCGGCGATGCGCCTGCTAGCACTGCACGCACAACCAGCCACAAGGAAGAAGTACAGGGCGCAGCGACCAAGTCCTCTGTATTTGATTTCCTGAACGCCAAGCCGGACCAGACCGTGCAGGTGAACCGTTACCTGTGGACCGCCAGCCTGGATGTGCTGAGCTTCCTGCCGGTGCAGTCAGTGGATCCCTTCACCGGAGTCATTGTGACGGGCTATGGCACCCCGCCCGGCGGCGGCCGCGCCTACCGCGCCACCATCCACATCAAGGATCCGGCCTTGGACGCACGTTCTTTGAACGTCGCCCTGCAATCCAAGGGCGGCCCGGTCAGTGCCAGCACCACCCGCGCGGTTGAAGACGCGATTCTCTCGCGTGCGCGCCAAATGCGGATTGCGGACGGCAAACTCTGAGCCGCTGCCCTCTGGAATCATCAGCCAAACCCCACTATCAAAAGCGCCGGGCCACCTGCCCGGCGTTTTCATGCAAAGGACCGCTCTGATGCCGCGTTACATAGCTCCTGAAATCGAAGCACGATGGCAGAAGGCCTGGGACGAGGCCGGAATTTTCCAGGCCAAGCGTACCGGCGGCAAGCCCAAGTACTATGTGCTGGAAATGTTCCCCTACCCGTCGGGCAAGCTGCACATGGGCCATGTGCGCAACTACACGATGGGCGACGTCATTGCGCGCTACAAGCTGTCGACCGGCCATAACGTTCTGCACCCGATGGGGTTTGACGCCTTTGGCATGCCGGCCGAAAACGCTGCGATGGCCTCTGGCGGGCACCCCAAGGACTGGACCTACTCCAACATCGACACGATGGTCGAGCAGATGAAGCCGCTGGGCCTGTCGCTGGACTGGAGCCGGATGTTTGCCACTTGCGACCCGGAATATTACGGCCAGCAGCAGGCGCTGTTCCTCGACTTCCTGGAAAAGGGCCTGGTCTACCGCAAGAACGCGGTGGTGAACTGGGACCCCATCGACATGACCGTGCTCGCCAACGAGCAGGTCGAGAACGGCCGCGGCTGGCGCTCTGGCGCGCTGGTGGAACGGCGCGAGCTGACCCAGTGGTTCTTCAAGATCTCCGATTTTTCCGAGGAGCTGCTGTCGGCGCTGGACGGCTTGGAAAACTGGCCCGCCAAGGTGCGCCTGATGCAGGAAAACTGGATCGGCAAGTCGCGCGGCCTGCAGTTCTCCTTTGAGCGCACCGACGGCGGTGAGCCGATCGAGGTCTACACCACCCGCCCCGACACGCTGATGGGGGCGTCTTTTGTCGGCATTTCGCCCGATCACCCGGTTGCCAAGGCGCTGGAAGCCGAATCGGAAGAGGTTGCAGCGTTTGTCGCTGAATGCCGCAAAGGCGGCACCACCGAGGAAGCGATCGAGACCGCGGAGAAGCTGGGCTATGACACCGGCATCCGCGTGAAGCACCCGCTGAATCCGGAATGGGAGCTGCCGGTCTGGATCGCCAACTTCATCCTGATGGACTACGGCACCGGCGCGATCTTTGCCTGCCCGGCGCATGACCAGCGCGACCTGGACTTCTGCCGCAAATATGACCTGCCGGTCATCGACACATTCTTTGCGCTGAACAATAACACGCCTGTCGAAAATGAGGCCTTCGTTCCGTCGAAAACCGAAAAGGTTCGCTGGATCGATCACTTTGCAGGCTTGACCGAGGCCACCGGCGAAGAAGCGATCAACGCAACTGTTGATTTCGCGGAAAATGCAGGTTGGGGCCAGGGCGTCACCAAATACCGCCTGCGTGACTGGGGTCTGAGCCGCCAGCGCTACTGGGGCTGCCCTATCCCTGTGGTGCATTGCGAAGACTGCGGCGTGGTGCCGGAGAAGAAAGAGAACCTGCCGATTGCGCTGCCTTATGATGAGGGCGGCAAGCCGATCGACTTCTCGGTGCCGGGCAACCCGCTGGACCGCCACCCGACCTGGCGCGACTGCGCGTGCCCGTCCTGCGGCAAGCCGGCCCAGCGCGAAACCGACACGATGGACACTTTCGTCGATTCGTCCTGGTATTTCGCCCGCTTTACCGCGCCGCGTGCCGAAACCCCGACCGACATGGCCGAAGCCGACTACTGGATGAACGTCGACCAGTACATCGGCGGCATCGAGCACGCGATTCTGCACTTGCTCTATTCGCGCTTCTTTGCGCGCGCGATGCAGATTTGCGGCCATCTGCCGGAGAAATCCATCGAGCCCTTTGATGCGCTGTTCACCCAGGGCATGGTAACCCACGCGATCTACAAGACAACCGGCGAGAACCACCGCCCGGTTTACCACTACCCCGAGGAAGTGGAGCTGCGCGACGGCAAGGGTTTCCTCAATGACGGCACCGAGGTGGAAATCATTCCCTCCGCCAAGATGTCCAAGTCCAAGAACAATGTGGTGGACCCGCTGCACATCATCTCATCCTTCGGTGCGGACACTGCCCGCTGGTTCGTGCTGTCTGATTCGCCGCCCGAGCGTGATGTGGAATGGACCGCTGCCGGCGCCGAAGCGGCCTATAAGCACCTGAACCGGGTCTGGAACCTGTGCGACCGGATCGGAGAAATGGACCCAGATGCTTCCGGCGAAGGCGACGAGGACCTTTTACGCGAGATGCACAAGTGCATCCGCGACGTGACGCTGGGCATCGATTCCTTCGGCTTCAACGCAGCAATTGCCAAGCTTTATGCCTTCACCAACACGCTCGCCAAATCCAAGGCCAGCGCCAAAGTGCAGAAGCAGGCGATCATGACGCTGGCACAGCTGATGTCCCCGATGACCCCGCACTTGGCCGAGGACATCTGGAACCATCAGGGCGGTGAGGGCCTGGTGGCCACCGCACCCTGGCCGGTTGCCGACGACGCCATGCTGGTTGAGGACACCGTAACCCTGCCGATCCAGATCAACGGCAAGCGCCGCGGCGAAATCGAGGTCGCCAAGGATCTGGACAAGGCAGAGGTTGAAAAACTCGCCCTTGCGCATGAAGCTGTGCAGAAGGCGCTGAATGGCAGCGCTCCGAAAAAGGTGATCGTGGTTCCGGGCCGGATTGTGAATGTCGTTGCTTAATCGCAGAACCCTGCTTCTGGCCCTACCCCTACTTGCAGCGGCCTGCGGCTTTACTCCGGTGCACGCTCCTGGCGGCACCGGGTCCGCTCTATACGGGCGAGTCGAGGTTCAGGCGCCGGAGGAGATCAAGGGGGCCACGGGCACCGACGCCTATTTCCTGGTGCAGAACCTGGAACAACGACTGGGCCGCGGCGGCAGTGCGGCCTACAAGCTGGACCTGACGCTTAGCACCCAGGAAGAGGGCCAGGCGATCACCGCCGACAATGAAATCACCCGATATTCGGTGATTGGAACCGCTGACTACTCCCTAACGAGACTGTCAGATGGTAATATCGCCTCTAGCGGAACCGTGCGAAACTTCACCGGCTATTCTGCTACCGGTTCCACCGTGGAAACACTGGCAGGCGAACGTGACGCGCATGAGCGGCTGATGGTGATTCTGGCAGACCAGATCACCGCACAGATACTGGCAACTGCGGACCTTTCCGCTCAGGCAGAATGAAGCTTTCCCCACGCGAAGCTGAAGGCTATTTTGCCAAGCCCGACCCGGGCAAGACCGGCATTCTGATCTATGGCGCCGACGCAATGCGCGTGTCGCTGAAGCGGCAGCAGGTGCTGGCTGCCCTGCTTGGCCCCGGCGCCGAGGAGGAAATGCGGCTGAGCCGCCTGCCCGGAAGCGACCTGCGCAAGGATCCTGCGCAGCTTTTGGATGCGGTCAAAGCGGTGGGGTTTTTCCCCGGCGTGCGGGCGGTCTTTGTCGAAGGCGCCAACGATACCGCCACGCCTGCTATCACGGCAGCATTGGAGGAGTGGCAGCCGGGCGACGCCCAGATCGTGGTCACCGCTGGCCAGCTCAAGGCCTCCTCTAAACTGCGCAAGGCGTTTGAAGGCCAAAACAACGCCTACGCCGTGGGCATTTACGACGACCCGCCGTCGCGGGCCGAGATCGAACGCATCCTGGGCGAGGCGGGCATCCGCGACGTGCCCGGCGACAGCATGTCGGCACTGACGGATATCGCGAATGACATCGGCCCCGGCGACTTCTCCCGCATGATCGAGAAGCTGGCGCTTTATAAGCACGGCGACAGCAGCCCGCTGTCGCTGGAGGACATCGGCGCCGTTGCCCCGCAATCGACCGAAGCCGCGCTGGATGACGTTCTCAACGTAGTGGCCGAGGGGCGCAGTGCCGAAATTGGTCCGCTGATCCGCCGCCTGCAGGCGCAAGGCACCAATGCGGTGACGCTGTGCATCGGTGCGACACGGCATTTCCGCACCCTCTACACCATCGCCTCCGCGCCAGGCGGCCCGGCCCAAGGCATCGGCCAGCTGCGTCCGCCGCTTTACGGCAAGCGCCGCGACCGGATGCTGCGGCAGGCGCAGAACTGGGGTGCGAACCGGCTGGAAACCGCGCTGACCATCATCACCGACACTGATCTGGCATTGCGCTCTGCCGGTCAGACAGCGCCGGCGCTGGCGCTGATGGAACGCGCCCTGATCCGGCTGGCCATGCTGGGCCGCGCCCGCTGAACTGGCTACGCACCGTCCCGCTTGATCCGCCTCCGATGGCTGCCCATCTTTACAGCACAAGAACAGGAGAGAGACGATGTATACCGTCACCGGCATTCCGCTGACCCGCACCTTCCGGGTGCTCTGGGCGCTAGAAGAGCTTGGGCAGCCTTACGAGCTCAACCAGCACGGCCCCCGCAGCCCGGAAGTTCAGGCGCTGAATGTCTCGGGCAAGGTGCCGGTGCTGCAGGTGGAGGGTGAGGTCATCACCGATTCGACCGCCATCCTCACCTATCTGGCTGACAAGCACAGCGCGCTGACCGCGCCTGCCGGCACGGTGGCCCGCGCCAAGCAGGACGCGATCACCCATCTGCTGCTGGACGAAATCGACGCCGTCCTGTGGGCCGCGGCCCGCCACAGCTTCATCCTGCCGAAGGAGCAGCGGGTGCCGGAGGTGAAAGGCAGCTTGAAATGGGAATTTGGCCACAATCTGGCGCGTCTCGAAAGCAAGATGGCCGGCCCCTTCATGATGGGGGAAGAGTTCACCATAGCTGACATCATTTGCACCCATTGCCTGAACTGGGCCCGCAGCGCCAAGTTCCCGGTCGAAGGCGAAAAAATTCAGGATTACGGCAAGCGGATGCGGGAGCGCGCGGCTTATCAGCGGGTTGCAGAACTCGCTAAGTAATCCGCCGCCGCCCGTCCGGCCCAGCGCCCGGTGGCAAGGCAGGCGGTCAGCAGGTAGCCGCCCGTCGGCGCTTCCCAATCCAGCATTTCCCCGGCGCAAAATATTCCGGGGAACTGTTTCAGCATCAGGTTATCGTTCAGCGCATCCCGGCAGACACCGCCTTTGGTGGAAATCGCCTCGTCCATCGGGCGCAGCCCCGCGTGGTTCACTGGCAGCGCCTTGACCAGCTGTGCAAGGGCCTGCGCATCCTGCGGCAGCGGGCGTCCGAATTCCTGCAGCACAGCCGTCCGCGCGGCTCCCAGCTTCAGCACCTTTCGCAGATGGTTGGCAAAACTCGCCTTGCCGCGCGGACGGGACAGGCGGCGGGCAATCTCCGCCGCCTCAAGATCCGGCAGCAGGTCCATGTGCAAAACGGCTCCATCCCGTACCGCCGCACAGACAGTATAGATGCCGCCGCCCTCGAGCCCGCGTTCCGAAATGACCGCTTCTCCCCGCGTCGCCAGGCTGCCAGCGCGCAGCGCAATGCCCTTCAGCGGTTGTCCGAACTGAGGTTTCATATGGTCAGACCATTCCACCAGCAGACCCGCATTGGCCGGCTGGAATGGCGAGAGGCCCACACCCCTTTCACGTAAAAACGGCGCCCAGGCCCCGTCGGAACCCAGGCGTGCCCAACTGGCACCGCCCAGCGCCAAGACCACGGACGCGGCTTCTATCCGTCGCAGCCCTTCGGGCGTTTCAAAGGCAAGCGCGGTATCTTCCCAGCCGGTCCAGCGCCAGCGGGTGCGGATCTGAACTCCGTACCCGTCCAGCCGCGCCAGCCAGGCGCGCAGCAGCGGCGAGGCTTTCATCACCGTGGGAAACACCCGCCCCGTCGAGCCGGTGAACAACTCGCTTCCCAGCTCGTGCGCCCAGTCCTGCACCACCTGCGCATCAAAGGCGCGGATCATCGGGGCCAGCCAGTCCACCGCGCCGCCATAGTGCGTGATCAGCTGCTCAAACGGTTCATCCTTGGTCAGGTTCAGGCCGGACTTGCCCGCCATCAGGAACTTGCGCGCCACCGATGGCTTGGCCTCGATCACCAGCACCCGGTGCCCGGCTCGGCCCAGCTCCTCCGCGGCCATCAGCCCGGCAGGCCCGGCACCGATCACCACTGCGTCCCAAATTTCCGTCATGCCATCCCCTTGCCAGCGCATGCCGCCAGCGTTTCTATTCACCGCACGAAACCGCAAGAGGCCCGCACATGTCCGATCCGGTCTGCCCGCTTTGCGGCCGCCCCATTCCCGACGGCGTCCCGCAAAGCCTGCACCATCTGATCCCAAAACTGAAAGGAGGCAAGGGCGGGCTGACCGTGCTGCTGCATGACATCTGCCACCGCGAGATCCACGCGACGCTGACCGAGGCGGAACTGGCCCGCGAATACAGCACCCCGGAAGCGCTGAAAACGCACCCGCGGCTGGCCAAGTTCATTGCCTGGGTGCGGAAACGCCCGCCGGAGTTCCGCTCTCGCGTGCCCGGAAAGCGGCGCAAGCGCTAAGTGATTTCAAACCCCAGAAACGCCGGGCTGTCGCGCAGGTCGGCCCCGGAAATGTGCTGGAACTCCAGTGTTGTATAGGGCCGCTTCCACAACCACTCCCGGTTTGCCACGGCCTGCAGGTCCGGATCCGGCGGGGTTTCGTCCGTATAAGCTAGGAAATGCAGATCAAAGCCGAACTCGGCCACCTCCTGGACTGACAGCAGCGTCATGTCCGCGCGCATGGCCAGCTCCGCTGCGATGTCCCCGGTGCGCAGGGTGATCTGCCCAACATGCGCACCACCACCCAGTGGCAGAGCCAAATCACCAGCGCCTTCAGGCCGGTTACCTTGGAAATCATGCTGCAATAGCTCGATCGCGAAGCCTTCGGGATCATGCAAATGCGCCATATAGCCGATATCGCGGAACTGATGCGGGGCAGAGACCTCCACACCCTTCTGCCGCAACTGCTCGCAGGCAATGTCCAGGTTGGGCAAGCAGATACCGATCTTCCAATAGCGCTCGTCCCGTGAGTGCTGAACCAGGCGGCCGCCCGGCAGAAGGATCAGATCTGCGTCCTGCCCTGCATAGCCCGCACGCCAGGTGCCGTCATCGGACCGCGCTGCCATGCCCAGCACATCTGAATAGAACCGGACAAGCCGTTCGGGATCTTCAACCTGCAGCTGCACACCGGACAGCCGCTTCACCGGCACATCCTCAGGATGCCGGCGGCAATTTCCGGTTTGGCCTCCAGCGAATGGGCCAGCAAGTCCTCCGCCGTTTCCAGCAAGGCCTCGGGCTCCACAATCCGGTCCACGAGACCGTAATCATAGGCCTCTTGCGCGGTGATCTTCTGCCCCGCCGCCAGGATCATCTTGGTGCGTGCAGGCCCGATCAGGGCCGCCAGGCGGCCAGCGTCCGACGGCTGCGGCAGATAGCCGAGCTTCATCACCGGATAGAAGAACTTGGCAGACGGCACCGCAAGGCGGATATCGCAGGCCAGTACCATGCCGTTGGCTCCGCCCGCCAAGGTGCCGTTGAGAGCAGCCACTTTGAGGCAGGGAACAGCAGCCATTGCCGCCGACAGCCGCTCCCACACAGGTGAGGTCGCCAGCCCCGCCCGCGCCTCGTCCAGATCGGCACCGGCGCTGAACACCTTGCCGGTGCCGGTCAGGATCAGCCCGCGCGCTCCCTGCGCGCGTTCGGCAATCTCTGCCAGCTCAGTCAGCATTGCCTCCGTCAGAGAATTGGCCTTGTCCGGGCGGTTGATGGTGATGGTCCACAGGCCATTGTCCGCAATGTCCAGACAGATCATGCCAGCCCGACCCGCTGGCGGATGCTGTCTTCGCGCAGCGAGACTTCCTCACCGACATAATCGTCCGCGTCGGCCGTGCACATCCACAAGAGCGTCCGCGCGGGCCATTCGGCGGGAATGTGGTCTTCCCACTCCAGCTCGCTCACCGGGTTGATGCCGCTGGCCTTGATCTCGCGCTGCATCTGGGTTGCCACCGTTCCGGGCGACAGGCCCATAGCGCGGATGCCGTTTCTGCGCTCTTCCAGATCCAGGGCGGAGGTCAGCATCGCCGCGCCCGCCTTGGAAGTGCAATAAGCGCTCCAGCCCTCCAGCGGCCGGTGCGCCGCGCCGGAGCTGACGGTGATGATGGTGCCGCCGCCTGCCGGTTTCATCAGCGGCAATGCCGCCCGCATGCCGTTGAAAACGCCTTTGACGTTGATATCGATCAACTTGCCCCAGTCTTCGGGCTGCGCCGCTTCCAGCCGGGCAATCGGCTCGATCACCCCCGCGTTATTGATCAGGACATCCAGGCTGCCGAATTTCTGGTGCGCATCGGACAGGGCCGCCTCGACCGCGGCATAGTCAGCCACGTCACAGGCAAAGGTCAGCACGTTTCCGCCAATCTCCGCCGCCAGTTCCTGCAGCGCCTCCCCGTTCCTCGCCAGCAAGGCCAGGTTGGCCCCGGCAGCGGCAAACACCCGGGCTGCATCCGCGCCAATGCCGCGGCTGGCCCCTGTAATTGCAACTGTTTTTCCATTGAAATCCATCCGCTGTCCCTCCAATTGGCCGCTGACCCAAGTGGTAAAGCGGTTACGGGGAACGGTCTAGCCCAAGGCCCCCTTGACGGCACCGCCCGCCGGGCCGACGATGATTTCAATTATCTCACAGAGAAAGGTTCTCTAATGTCCGTAATTTTTGCGCGCGGCGGGGCCGCAGCGGCAATTTTGGTTGTTTCCGCCCAGGGCGCTCTGGCCGATCTCAGCGCTCAGGACGTCTGGGCCGACTGGAAGGCCTATCTGACCAGCACCGGCTATACCGTATCCGGCACTGAATCCGTTTCCGGCAGCACTCTGACCGTTTCCGATGTGTCGATGGCCGTGCCGATTCCCGAAGAGGACGGCTCCGGCACCATCAGCTTCCCGGAAGTCCAGTTCATTGAGAACGGCGACGGCACTGTCAACGTGCTGCTGCCTGCCGAATTCCCGATGGGCTTTGAGTTCTCCGGCGACGGCGAGACCTTTGCGGGCAAGCTGATCTATTCCCACGACGGCTCCCCGATGAAAGTGGCAGGTGATGCCGAGAACATGAGCTATGATTACAGCTCCTCCAAGGTGACCCTGACACTGGATGAGCTGTCTGCGGACGGCGAGCCTGTGCCCGCGGAGGTGGCAAAGGTTCAAGTCGAGATGAACGACGTTGTCTCCAAAAGCACCATGAAGGTTGCTGAGGGGCGCAGCTACGAGCAGACCTTGACCGCCTCCAGCCTCAGCTATGACATGGGTTTCAATGATCCCGAAGGCGACGGCACCGGCGCGTTCAAGGGCGCCCTGCAAGGCCTGAGCTTCACCGGCACCGGCACCGTTCCAGAAGGGCTCGAAAGCCCGGACATGGCGGCGCTGCTGGACGCCGGTTTTGCCTTTGACGGCACCTTCACATTCACCGGCGGCAATGGCTCGATCTCCGGTGTGGATGGCAGCGAAAGCTTCGCCATGGAAAGCAGTTCTCAGGGCGGTGCCTTCACCGTTGCGATGGACAAGCAGCACCTGACCTACGACGTCTCTCAGATTGCAACCAATGTGAACATCTCCGGCTCAGAGATCCCGTTCCCGCTGGCCCTCAGCATGGCGGAGACCGGCTTCAAACTGATGATGCCGCTGGCAAAATCCGAGGAAGAGCAGGACTTCGCCCTGGGTGTCACTCTGCGCGACTTTGCAGTTCCGGAAATGCTCTGGGGCATGGTCGACCCGACCGGCCAGTTGCCGCACGACCCGGCCACCGTCATTCTGGACCTGGCCGGCAAGGGCAAGGTCCTCTTTGACCTGTTCGACCCGGAAGCCATGGAAGCCGTGGAAAAGGGTGAGGAGCAGCCGGGCGAGCTGAACGCACTGACCGTGAAGCAGCTGCAAGTCTCCGCTGCGGGTGCCGAGCTGACCGGAACCGGCGATTTCACCTTCAACAATGAAGATCTAACCAGCTTTGACGGCATGCCGGCGCCCGCGGGCGAAGCCAACCTCAAACTGGTCGGTGCCAACACCCTGATCGACAAGCTGATCGGCATGGGCCTGATGTCCGACAGCGACGCCATGGGCGCTCGGATGATGATGGGCATGCTGGCGGTTCCGGGCGAAGGCGAGGACACCCTGACCTCCAAGATTGAAGTCACCGAAGACGGCCAGGTGCTCGCCAACGGCCAGCGCATCAAGTAATCGTCAGATCCTGGACGGGATCTGTAAAGGGGCTGCCGCGCGCAGCCCCTTTTTTACGGCCCGCACTTGCGGCACGCGGCTTCACTGGATAGCTCTTTTATAGAGCAGAACAGAAGGTGCCCATGACCCAGTCCCCCGAAGCGCTTTGCCAAGCCCTGATTGACGCCGCCCGCAAGGCCGGGGCGGATGCAGCTGACGCCATGGCAGCCGAAGGCAGCTCTCTCAGCATCGAAGTCCGGGAAGGCAAACTGGAGCACGCAGAGCGCTCGGAAGGCACCGATCTGGGCTTGCGGGTGTTTGTCGGAAAACGCCAGGCGCTGGTTTCCTCGTCTGACATGAGGCCGGAAACCATGGCCGCAATGGCAGAACGTGCGGTTGCCATGGCCAAGGAAGCACCGGAGGATCCTTATGCCGGTCTCGCTGACCCGTCTCAGCTGGCCAAGGGCTGGGATCTGCCTGCGCTTGAGCTGGAAGACCCGAGCGGCGAGCCGGAGCCCGCAGCCCTCCAGGCAGACGCCTTGGCTGCCGAAGCAGCCTGCCAGGCGGTCGACGGTATCACTCAGGTGCAATCCGCGGCCGCAGGGTACGGCCGTCACGTGGTGCATTTGGCAGCCACCAACGGATTTTCAGGCGGCTACCAACGTACTGGCAGGTCTTTGTCCTGCACCGGGATCGCGGGCACTGGTACCGGTATGGAAAGAGACCACGACGGGGACTCGCGGACCTTTCAGGCAGACCTGCGCAGCGCTGAGGAAATTGGCCGCACTGCAGGGGAACGGGCCGTTGCCCGGCTAGGTGCGCGCAAACCCAAGACCGGCAGTTTCCCGGTCCTGTTTGACGAACGGATATCTTCTTCCCTGATCGGGCACCTGATGTCCGCCGCAAATGGCGCCGCAATTGCCCGCGGCTCCTCCTGGCTGAAGGACTCGCTGGGCCAGCAGGTGCTGCCCGAATCCCTGTCCGTCATCGAAGACCCGCACCGCCCGCGCATATCAGGCTCCCGTCCGTTTGATGGCGAGGGGCTGCCAACCCGGAAGCGCACCGTGGTGGACAACGGCGTGCTGACCGGTTGGACGCTGGACCTCGCCTCCGCCCGCAAGCTGGGGCTGGAAAGCACCGGCAATGCCGCCCGCGGCATCGGCGGGGTACCCTCTCCCTCTACCTGGAACATCGCGCTGACCCAGGGCGATGCCAGCCGCGAGAATCTAATCGCGCAGATGGGAACCGGCCTGCTGGTCACCTCCATGATCGGCTCCACCATAAACCCCAACACCGGCGATTATTCCCGCGGCGCTTCGGGATTCTGGGTGGAAAACGGAGAAATTGCCTATCCGGTCAACGAATGCACCATTGCGGGCAACCTGCATGACATGCTGCGCCGGATCGTGCCGGCCAATGACGCGCGCCAGCACTTGTCCACAGTGGTGCCGTCGCTGCTTGTCGAGGGGATGACTCTTGCCGGCAACTGACCTTTCCCTGCTTGTAAAAGCGGCGGAACAGGCCGGAGACATCGCATGCCGCTACACAGGTCCCGCCGCCAGGCGCTGGGACAAGCCTGGCGGCGCGGGGCCAGTGACCGAGGCTGACTTGGCCGTCAACGCCATGCTTGAGGACATGCTGCAACAGGCGCGGCCAGACTACGGCTGGCTTTCGGAGGAGACCGAGGACGGCACAGCCCGTCTGACGCGCGATCGGGTGTTCATCATCGACCCGATCGACGGCACCCGTAGCTTTGCCGAAGGCTCCCGCACCTGGGCGCATTCCATCGCCATTGCCGAAAAAGGCGAGGTCACGGCTGCGGTGATCTATTTGCCGCAGCGGGAGCTTATGTACACAGCCGCCAAGGGGAAAGGAGCGGCCTGCAACGGCAGCCCGGTCAATATCTCTTCTGCGACAGTGCTTGCTGACACCGAAATCCTAGCCGCCAAGCCCAATCTGCAATCGCATCACTGGCAGGGCGGTATCCCGCCTGCGTTCATCCGCAGCTACCGGCCATCGCTGGCCTACCGGCTGGCAAAAGTGGCCGATGGCCGGTTCGGTGCCATGCTGACACTGCGCCCGAGCTGGGAATGGGACATTGCTGCCGGCGATCTGCTGGTGCGCGAGGCGGGCGGCACGATCACCGATAGGTCTGGCAATCTCCTGCGCTTCAACAATCCTCACCCCCGCCTGAATGGTGTGGTCGCCGGAAACCGCGCCCTTCACGGGGAACTGATGGCTGCACTCGATCCGGCCGGCCCCGGCATCGCTGGACATTGAGCCTGCCTGAGCGTAAGCGGTCTCAGCCGTCCAGCCGTGGCTGGGCAAAAACTTTTCACAGACAAACCCGCATGTTGCAGATACCTTGGGCCGGAAAACTCAAATCGAACCAGATGCAACGGCGATCTATGAATTCCGGCCGCTCCTCAGTGTTGCAGCCCCGTCCCAAGGGGGAGCTGCTGTGGGTGCACGCAACCACGCCTGAACGCTACCTGGCGCTCTGCGACATCGGCCGCCGCCTTAAAAGCCTGCGCCCGGACCTGTCAGTGATGGCCAGCTGGGAACCGGACCTGCGGCTGACCGGCACCGTCGGCTGCGACATTCCGGTTGGTCCTCTGGCTGAGGACACTTTGGCAGAAGCCCGCGAATTCGTGCAGCACTGGCAGCCCGATGCTTGTATTTGGACGGGTCCGCCCTCCCGGCGGATCATGCTGCGGCACCTGCGCGATCAGGGAACGGGCGTGCTGTTGGCCGACCTTCTTGACGCTGAAATGCCCCACCGCGCTAGCCGCTGGCTGCCAGATCAGCGCCGGAGAATGCTGGAAGGGCTGACTTGCATCCTGACGCCCTCTAAATCAGTTAGAGACCGGCTTGTACGATTAGGCTTCCCTGCTGAACGGCTGGAGGTGGCTGGAAAACTGCGGGTATCCGCCATCCCGCCCAGCTGCAACGACGAGGAACTGGCAGCCATGCAGCTAACCCTAGGAAGCCGCCCGATATGGTTGGCGGCCCACGTCAAGCTGGATGAGTTGTCCCGCATTCTCGACGCCCACCGGACCGCCTTGCGGCTGCTGCACCGCTTGCTTCTGGTGGTTGCGCTGGACAATACCGCGGATCTGGAGGCCGCCCGCAGCCTGCTCCAAAACAGCGGTCTGTCTTTTGCCGATTGGGAAACCGGCGGCGAACCGGAGGATTTCAACCAAGTTCTGCTGACCGGCGGCGAGGACCTTGGCCTCTGGTACCGCCTATCGCCAGTCGCCCTGATCGCCAGCAGCCTGGATCCCGCGGCCCAGGGCCAATCTCCGCTGGATGCCGCTGCCCTAGGTTCAGCACTGCTGCACGGTCCTGGCATCCACGCGCACCGGGAACTTTATGACAGGTTGGCCAAGGTGGGTGCCGCCGTTCAGGTGCAGACGCAAAGCGAGATGTCAGACACTGTTGTTGCACTTTCAGCACCGGACAAGGCTGCCGAAATGGCTCTGGCCGGCTGGCAGAGCGTCACCGAAAGCGCCGCCACAACAGACATTCTTCTGGAAAAAGTCCAGACCTTCCTGGACCAGCACGAGGATAGCGATGCGGGCACCTGATTTCTGGCACAAGCCGCCGGGGGATTTCGATCTGCGGTCCACCCTGCTGGCTCCGCTGGGCTGGGCCTATGCGCGCGCCACCGCCTCCCGGCTGGCCAAAGGCAACCCGCAAGCGGCCAGTGTGCCGGTGATATGCGTGGGCAACCTGAATGCCGGCGGCACTGGCAAAACGCCGACCGTGATCTGGCTGCTGGAGACCCTCCGCAGCTTCGGGCATGAGCCGCATGTGGTCACTCGCGGCTATGGCGGAACGCTTGAAGGGCCAGTGCATGTGATGCCCGGCAAGCACAAGGCTGCACAGGCCGGCGACGAGCCGCTTCTGCTTGCCGCATTTGGTGAAGTCTGGGTCGCCAAGAACCGCGCCGCGGGCGCCCGGGCCGCAGCAGACGCGGGGGCAACGGTCATTGTTCTGGATGACGGTTTTCAGAACCCCGCAGTCGCCAAGGATCTGTCGTTGATAGTTGTCGACGCTCAGCATGGTTTCGGCAATGGGCGCTGCCTGCCGGCAGGCCCTCTGCGCGAACCGGTTGCAACCGGGCTGAAACGGGCCAACGCAGTTCTGTCACTGGGAGCGGAGCCGGCCCAGAAAGCCTTCTCCGCGGCCTGGAGCAGCCAGCTTCAGGATTTGCCGCATTTCACTGGGGCACTGGAGCCGTTGCTGACCGGCATGCCCTGGAACGGCACCCGGGTTCTGGCCTTTGCCGGTATAGGCCACCCTCAGAAATTCTTCAGTACCCTGCGTAGCCTCGGGGCCAATATTGCACGGGCTGAGGCATTGGATGATCACCAGCCGCTGACCCCTGCACTGCTGAACCGGCTGGATAATGAATCCAAGTTGTTGAACGCCCAGCTGGTTACAACCGAAAAAGACGCCGTCCGCCTGCCAGATAGCTTCCGCTCAAAGGTGATCACCCTGCCAGTCCGCCTGCGGATTACCGGGGACGAAGGCTTAAAAGACATGCTGAAAGCAGTCGCGCCTGCACCCTGACCTGTCCGAAGACTGCAGCTTCTCCAGCAAGAAAGCCCGGACACCTGGCCCGGGTTTTTGCGTTTCTGCTTTCTGCCGCTTAGCTTTCCAGTTCGGCATCCAGTAGTTTCTTGAAGTCATCATAAGACTGATTCGACACCTTCTCACCATTCAGAATGAAAGACGGCGTGGATTCAATTCCGTGCTCAGTCGCATTTTCCTGATACCACGTCACCAGCGTTTGCGCCTTCTCGCCATCCTGCAGACAAGCCTCCAGCTGGTCATTTTCGATGCCAGCCAAGCGGCCGATCTTGCGCAGCTCGTCAATGATCTCTGATGCACCGCCGGCCCGCGCCCATTCCGACTGGCCTTTGTAAATCAGGTCGGAAATGCCAAAGAACTTCTCCGGCCCGCTGCAGCGCGCAATCATCGAGGCCCACAGGCCGTAGCGGTCGAAGTAGACTTCGCGGTAGATGAACTTTACCTTGCCGGTGTCGATGTAATCCGCCTTCAGTTGCTTGAACGTGTTGTTATGGAAATTCGCGCAGTGCGGGCAGGTGTAAGAAGCGTATTCGATCAGCGTGACCGGCGCATCCTCCGCCCCCAGGGTCATCTCGGTGATGGTCGAGGTATCCACTTCGGCCTCTTGCGCAAAGGCGGCGCCGACCAGCGGATTTTCCGGCAGATTGCTCTGGCTGTTGAAACCGGAAAGGGCATAACCGCCCGCAACCACCGCAACAGCGGCAAAAACACCTGACATGAGACGGGTCATTTGAACCCCTTTCCTTGCGTTTTCTGTTTTGTCAGCACATTGCGCCCCAGACGTTCCAGGGCGGCGCGCAAATCGTCGTTTTCCACCCCAGCGGCTGCCTTGCTGGCCTCAGCCGTATCCTGCGGGTCCGGCTGCAGCGGCGCTTGCACTTTGGGGGCATACTTGAATTCCACGCGGCCATCGGAAAATCCCGTCGGTGCCGTTTGCGTGATCCGCACCTTGGAGATGGCATTGAAGCCATAAACCGCGTTCACCCGCTCGCGCAGGCGCTCTTTTTGCATTTCCAGCATCGGCGCGTTGGCCCCGGTGGTCAGAACCGTCAGCGTAGCGCCAAAGGAACCGCGCCCGTAGCCGATGTTCACGGGGCGGGCCATCGCAGCGATATCCGGACCGGCGATCTCCTCCCAATGGGTGAGCAGCCGGGACACCGCGAATCCGCGGCTTTCCCCCGCTTTGCGGATCTGCTCGCTGAGGAGCTTGGAGGTCCGAGAGAACCCGCGTGTGGTACTGCGCCTGAATGCCATGATCTAGCTTTTGCTCGACTGCGTACCCTATTGTAAAGAGCCCGGGTACAGGCGCCAGCCCAACCGCAAGCCAAGGAATAACGAATGCGTGACTTGAACAGCAATGTAGGGGGCATGAGCGGAGAGCTGCTGGCCTGGTACGACGTGCATGCCCGCGAAATGCCCTGGCGCGTCAGCCCGGCGGAACGCGCTGCCGGCATCCGTCCCGATCCCTACAAGGTCTGGCTTAGCGAGGTAATGCTGCAGCAGACAACCGTGGCCGCCGTCCGCGAGTACTTCCTCCGCTTCACCGGCCGCTGGCCATCAGTTCTGGATCTGGCTACCGCGGAAGACGCAGATGTGATGAGCGAATGGGCCGGCCTTGGCTATTACGCCCGCGCCCGCAACCTGCTGAAATGCGCCCGCGCGGTGGCACAGGATCACAGCGGCAGCTTCCCGGACAGCTACGAAGGCTTGCTCAAGCTGCCCGGCATCGGCCCCTACACCGCTGCCGCCGTCGCCTCCATCGCCTTTGACCGGCCTGAAACCGTGCTGGATGGCAACGTGGAGCGGGTAATGGCCCGTATTCACAACATCCACGACCCGCTTCCAGGTGTCAAACCGGTGCTGAAGGACCGCGCAGCAGAACTCACCCCCGCGCTGCGGCCTGGCGATTACGCGCAGGCGGTGATGGACTTGGGCGCCACCATCTGCACCCCGCGCAACCCGGCCTGCGGCATTTGCCCCTGGCGCGGCCCGTGCGCGGCCCGCGTTGCCGGAACAGCGGCTGAACTGCCCAAGAAGACACCAAAGAAACCCAAACCCACCCGGCAAGGAATTGTCTATCTGGCGGAATCAGCCGATGGAACCTGGCTGCTGGAACGGCGACCGGACAAGGGGCTGTTGGGGGGCATGCTGGGCTGGCCCGGCTCGGACTGGAG